>NZ_AKJJ01000065.1:0-51558 GCF_000282395.1 Pseudomonas sp. GM55
TAAGGGCGAAACCATAGGTGGCGGTTACCGCTGCAATGGATATGTACACCCTCAAAAATCCACGCCACCTGCCTTGCCGCCATCGCGAGCAAGCTCGCTCCCACAGGTGGCAGATCAAAATCCGCAACCATCAGCGAATAAAGTGAATCTTCCCGGTATCGTCATTGCCCATGTAGATGCCATAGACCCCAGCCTGGCGCTCCTCGATATAACGCTCAAGGATCTGCCGGATCGCCGGGTAGTAGATGCTGTCCCAAGGGATATCCTCGGGCGCGAAGAATTTGTAGTCGAGGGTTTCCGGGCCGTACTGGCCGGTGATCTCCAGCGCGATGGCGCGGAAGATGATGTACACCTCGCTGATCTGCGGCACGCTGAAAATCGAGTAGGGCGAAACGATTTCCGCGCGCACGCCGCTTTCTTCCCAGACTTCGCGCAAGGCCGCCTGCTCGGTGGTTTCGCCGCTTTCCATGAAACCCGCCGGCAGGGTCCAGGTACCGGGGCGCGGCGGGATGGCGCGCTGGCACAAGAGGTACTTGCCGTCCTGCTCGATGATGCAGCCGGCAATGATTTTCGGATTGACGTAATGGATGTAGCCGCAGCCGCGGCACATCAGGCGCTCGTGCGTATCGCCCGGCGGCAACTGCTGACCGAGATCAGCGCTGCCGCACCTGGGGCAAAAGCTCGGGCTGAACATCTCAGCGACCTATGCGCGGTTCTTTCAAAGCGATGGGCAGGGTGATCTGCGGCGTGGCGCCGGTTTCTTCCTGCTTGCGCTTGAGGTAGTCCAGGGCCACGGCAGCCGCCGCACGCACATGGTCGACGCAAGCCTGGTGGGCGGCCAGCGCGTCACCGCTCTTGATCGCTTCGACCATGCGCTCCATTTCCTGGTTGCTGGCGCCGCGACGGTTTTCCTGGGACACCGAGGTCGCGCGCAGGTAACTGATGCGTGCCTGCAATTGCCGCAACTGAGTGGCCGCGACATGGTTGCCCGAACCTTCGAGCAACACGTCGTAGAAGCCCTGCACCGAGTCGATGACCTGTTGCAGTTCGCCGTCCTTGAGCGCCTTGCGGTTTTCTTCCAGGGCTTTTTCCAGGGCCTTGATGTCCTTGGCCTTGGCGCGCAGGGTGAACAACTGCACGATCAGCCCTTCGAGTACGCAGCGCAGCTCGTAGATGTCCACGGCATCGGCCAGGGTAATGATCGCGACACGCGGGCCCTTGGCATCGGCGAATTCCACCAGGCCTTCGGATTCCAGGTGGCGTAAGGCTTCGCGCACGGAAGTACGGCTGACGCCCAGGCGATCGCACAGATCGCGTTCGACCAGACGGTCTCCCGGCAGGAGCTGGAAGTTCATGATGGCGCTTCGCAATTTATCCAGCACGATTTCGCGCAGGGTGACGGGGTTGCGATTGACCTTGAAGCTGTCGTCGAGTGGCAGGCGTTTCATGGGGTCCGCTCTGATTGTGGCTGTCCATGCAAATAGGAGCACTGCGATTACGGGAATCCGTGTGCTCGGTCAGATCAAACAGCCAAGGGTTAACTGGAGGCCTCGGCATCGGCTTCGGCGAAGGCTTCACGGGCGAGCCGGAAACTGTCTACGGCAGCGGGGACACCGCAATAAATGCCGACCTGAAGCAATATTTCGCGTATTTGCTCACGACTCAGGCCGTTACGCAAGGCGCCGCGTACATGCAGCTTGAGTTCGTGCGGCCGGTTCAGGGCCGAGATCATCGCCAGGTTGATCATGCTGCGCTCCTTGAGCGACAAACCCTCTCGGCCCCAGACATGACCCCAACAGTATTCGGTGACCATTTCCTGCAGGGGGCGGGTGAAGTCGTCGGCGTTCTCGATGGAGCGGTTGACGTAGGCCTCACCCAGCACCTGGGTGCGGATCTTCAGGCCTTTTTCGTATTTTTCGTTGTTCATTTTGATGCTCTCCAGTGGGGGATCTGGATCTCGACGTCGATCTGTCGGAGCCGGCTTGCTGGCGATGGCGTACTTGAAGACGCCTTCGCCAGCAAGCCGGCTCCTACAGGGTGAACCTTCGGTTCAGAGGCCGCCCATCAAGGTGTATTTGAGTTCCAGGTAATCCTCGATGCCGTACTTCGACCCTTCACGGCCCAGCCCCGAGGACTTGATGCCGCCAAACGGCGCGACTTCGGTGGAAATCAGCCCTTCGTTGATCCCTACCATGCCGTATTCCAGCGCCTCGCTCATGCGCCAGGCACGGCCCAGGTCGCGGGTGTAGCAATAGGCGGCGAGGCCGAATTCGGTGTCGTTGGCCATTGCGACGGCCTGGGCCTCGGTGTCGAAGCGGAACACGGCGGCCAGAGGACCAAAGGTTTCATCGCGGGCGACTTTCATCTGCGTGGTGACGTCGATCAGCACGGTCGGCTGGAAGAAGCCGTTGCCCAGCACATGGCGTTCGCCGCCGCACAGCAGTCGTGCACCCTGGGCCAGCGCGTCTTGCACGTGGTCTTCGACCTTGGCCACGGCACGCTCGTTGATCAGCGGCCCCTGGGTGACACCGGCGTCGAAGCCGCTGCCGACCTTGAGCTGCGAAACCCGCTCGGCCAGGCGCGTCACAAAAGCGTCGTGGATGCCGGCCTGCACCAGGAAGCGGTTGACGCAGACGCAGGTCTGCCCGGCATTGCGGAATTTGGCGATCAGCGCGCCATCGACGGCACGTTCCAGATCGGCGTCGTCGAAGACAATGAACGGCGCGTTGCCGCCCAGTTCCAGCGAGACTTTTTTCAGGGTCGGTGCGCACTGGGCCATCAGCAGTTTGCCGATGGCGGTGGAACCGGTGAACGACAGTTTGCGCACCAGGCTGCTGCCGGTCAGCTCGCCGCCGATGGCGATGGCATCGCCGGTGATCACGTTGAAAATGCCCGCTGGAATGCCGGCCTGTTCCGCCAGCGCGGCCATGGCCAGTGCCGAGAACGGTGTTTCCGGAGCCGGCTTGACGATGCACGGGCAACCGGCCGCCAGTGCCGGGCCGGCCTTGCGGGTGATCATCGCCGCCGGGAAATTCCACGGCGTGATGGCGGCGACAACGCCAATCGGCTCCTTGCTGACCACGATGCGCGCATCGCCCTTGTGGCTGGGAATGGTGTCGCCGTAGATGCGCTTGGCCTCTTCGGCGAACCACTCGATGAAGCTCGCGGCGTAGAGGATTTCGCCCTTGGCTTCGGCCAGTGGCTTGCCTTGTTCGAGGGTGAGGATTTCGGCCAGGGCGTCGGCGTTGTCCAACATCAGCGCGTGCCAGCGCTTGAGCATGTTGCTGCGCTCTTTGGCGGTCAGCGTGCGCCAGGCCGGCCAGGCGTTGTTGGCGGCATCGATGGCCAGGCGGGCGTGCTCGGCGCCGAGGTTCGGTACCTGGCCGATCCGTTCACCGGTGGCCGGGTTGAAAATGTCCTGACAGGCGCCATCCGGCGCGTCCAGCCACTGGCCATTGATGTAGGCCTGCTGACGGAACAGTTGCGAGGCTGCTGGGCTCATGCTGGCTCCTGAGAAATAAAAGCATCAAACGAAATGGGCAACACGGACCGCTTTTCGTAGGAGCCGGCTTGCCGGCGATAGCGATCTCAAGGACGCTATCGCCGGCAAGCCGGCTCCTACAGGAGGCCTGGCGTCAGGCCAGCGCGGGCAGTGGCCCCAGCTTGCCTTTGTGGTAGATCATCGGCGTCACCGGTTGCTCGGGCAGGATCAGGTTCTTCACCGCGCCGACGATGATCGCGTGATCGCCGCCGTCGTATTCGCGCCACAGTTCGCACTCGATGATCGCCGTGGCCTTGGCCAGGATCGGGTTGCCCCGTTCGCTCAAGTGCCACTCGATGCCTTTGGCTTTGTCCTTGCCTTTGCCGGCAAAGGCATAGGCTTCGGCGGTCTGGTCGGCGGACAGCAGGTGAATCGCGAACTGCTTGCTGTCGCGCAGCACCGGGTAGGTATCGGAGCCGTAGTTGGGGCAGAACAGCACCAGTGCCGGGTCGATCGACAGCGCACTGAAGGCGCTGGCGGTGATGCCGACGATGCCGCCGGCCGGGTCCAGGGTGGTGACCACCGTGACCCCGGACGGGAACGAACTCATCACGTCTTTGTAAATGCCGGGTTCGATCATTTTCCAGGTCTCCTAGCGCATCACGAAGGGATCAGGCATCGGTGCCTGGGACAGGTTGATCCACACCGTTTTCAGCTCGGTGTAGGCCAGCACCGAATCGATGCCGCTTTCGCGTCCATAGCCGCTGTTCTTGAAGCCGCCGATCGGCGCCATGGCCGAGACCGCGCGGTAGGTGTTGACCCAGATGATCCCCGAACGCACGTCCCGGGCCAGTCGGTGGGCGCGGCCGAGGTCGCGGGTCCAGATGCCGGCGGCAAGGCCGAACTGCGAGTCGTTGGCAATCGCCAGCGCTTCGGCTTCGTCCTTGAAGCGGATGACCGAAGCCACCGGGCCAAAGACTTCTTCCTGCATGATCTTCATCGAATTGCGGTCGCACTCGAACAGCGTCGGTTCGTAGAACCAGCCGTCGCCCAGATTGGCCGGACGCTTGCCGCCCAGGCGCAGGCGCGCACCTTCGGCAATGGCATCGGCCACCAGGCCTTCGACCACGGCCAGTTGCTGCGCGGTGGCCATCGGGCCCATTTCGCTGCTGTCGTCCTGCGGATTGCCAATGCGGATGCGCTGGGCGCGTTCAACCAGGCGACCGACAAACTCGTCGTAGATTTCGTCCTGCACCAGCAAGCGCGAACCGGAGACGCAGCTCTGCCCGGAAGCGGCATAGATCCCGGCGATGGCGCCGTTGATCGCGCTGTCGAGGTCGGCGTCGGCGAAGATGATGTTCGGCGATTTGCCGCCCAGTTCCAGCGACAGCTTGGCGAAGTTCTCGGCGCTGCTGCGCACCACATGCCGTGCGGTGGCCGCACCGCCGGTGAAGGCGATCTTGCGCACCAGCGGATGGCGGGTGAGGGCGGCACCGGTGCTCGGGCCATAACCGGTGACAACGTTGACTACCCCCGGCGGGATCCCGGCTTCCAGCGCCAGGCGCGCCAGTTCAAGAATGGTCGCCGAGGCGTGTTCCGACGGCTTGATCACGATGGTGTTGCCCGCGGCAAGCGCCGGGGCAAGTTTGATCGCGGTCAGGTACAGCGGGCTGTTCCACGGAATGATCGCGGCCACCACGCCCATGGCTTCGTGCACGGTGTAGGCAAACAGGTCCGGCTTGTCCAACGGCAGGGTGCCGCCTTCGAGCTTGTCGGCCAGGCCTGCGGTGTAGTGGAAGAACTCCGGCAGATAGCCGACCTGGCCACGGGTTTCGCGGATCAGCTTGCCGTTGTCGCGGCTTTCCAGCTGCGCCAGTTGTTCTTTGTTCTCGGCGATCAGGTCGCCCAGGCGGCGCAGCAATTTGCCGCGAGCGGTGGCCGTCAAGCCGCGCCAGGCCGGGCTGTCGAAAGCCGTCTGCGCAGCCTGCACGGCGCGCTCGACATCGGCTTCACCGGCATCGGGCAATTCTGCCCAGGGCTCGGCCAGCGCCGGGTTGAGGCTTTCAAAAGTCTTGCCGGACAGGGCATCGACCCATTCACCGCCGATGCACATCTGGAAGCGTGCGAGAGTCATGCAACGATCCCCTTGATCTGGTTTTGTCTGGAGTGCGCGGCCTGAAGAAACTCCAGCAACAGCTGGTTGACCAGGCGCGGCGATTCTACGGGCATCATATGCCGTTGCTCGGGCAGCACGGCAACCCTTGCACCGGGGATGCGCCGGGCGAGTTGCTCGGCCATTTCCGGGGTCGAACCCGGATCGAGTTCACCGGTGGCGATCAGCGTCGGCGCTTGAATGCTGCCCAGGTCGTCGGCGCGATACATGTCTTGAGTGGCGAACAGTTCGTAGGTGGTCAGGTAACCCTGCGGATCATTGCCGGCCAGGGTCTGGCGAATCGCGGCGATCTGCGCCGGGTTGGCTGCCTGGTATTCGCGGCTGAACCAGCGTGACAACGCCGCTTCCGCATTGGCGTCCGGACCGTGTTCGGCGGCCTGCGCCGTGCGGGCGATGACGCCGGCGCGCTGTTCTTCGCTGCGATTGAACACACTGTTCAACACCACCAGGCTTTGCAGGCGCTCCGGGTAATGCAGGGCAAATGCCCGCGCGACCAGACCGCCCATGGAGAAACCGATCACCGCTGCCTGTGGCAGATTGAGGTGGTCGAGCAACTCCAGCAACTGGTCGGCGTAGCCGAGCAACGGCGTACCGTTCTTCGGTCGCGGGCTGGCGCCATGGCCGAGCATGTCGTAGGCGATGACGCGGTACTTCGTGGCCAGGCCAACGATCTGGCCGCCCCACATTTCTTTGTTCAGGCCCACGCCGTGGATCAAGACCACGGGCTGGCCTTGGCCGGTCGCCAGGTAACTGGTGCCAGCCGGAGTGAGTTCAGCGGTGAGCCGAATCATGGAGCGCTCCTGCAATGCCTTCTTGTTGTCGTTGTGCTGGCCGGTTACTGGGCGTTTTCAGCTGCCAGTTCTTCCAGGTCGATGTAGCGGTTGCCGATGCGCGGGTGCAGGCGGCCACCGTCGGCGCAACCCAGGACCACGACGATTTCGTCGGCACGTGGTGCGTCTTCGATCTGCATTTCCAGGGTGATGTAGTGCGAGCGCAGGCCTTCGTCGTCCTTGTGCATCATCGGGATCTGGATCGAGGTGCCCGGGCCGCCGCGCTTGTTGGTGAAGCTCAGGTAGCTCTTGGCCTTGACCGCTTCGCGGTAATGGTTGCCGAAGCGCAGGGTGTGGATCACCGCCGAAGCGTGTTCGATTTCGCCATCGGCGCCGACCACGGCCGCCTTGCCGTAAGCCTCGATCTTCTCGGCGCCGCCGATGATGCCCACCAGGCGCTCAACCATCAGCGCGCCGAGGTCGGAGCAGTTGGCGCGGATCTGTGGTTTCAGGTCTTCGACAAAACCGTTGCCCAGCCAGGGGTTTTTCATCACCACGGCCAGACCGACCATGGTCACGGGCTTATCGGTGGCTTTGCCGCCTTCAATAAAGGTTTCTTCGACATAGCTGACGATCTTGCGGATTTCGAAACTCATGAGCTGCTCCGTAGAGGTTTGGGTGTCTGTGCGTCTGATGGTATACCATAATACCGGAAGCACAAGTCCCTGAACGGAGTTTCTGGCTGGATGGCATGTAAAAGTTTGCGCCGCGGGCAGCAGCGGACAAACGGCTGGCACAGGTCAACGCCGGGCACAGGCCCGGCATGGGAGAGAAAGGAGGTGTAAAGAAGCGGGGGGATCAGCAGTGAGGCGACGTCAAGTGGTGCGTCGGGTTTACTATCGGCTGGCCATCAGGACTTCGCTTCCTTGGTCCCCAGCACGTCGCGGATGTTATCCACCACATTGCTGTCCTTGATCACATCGTTGAGCCAACCTTCGAGCGGCATGTTGCCCCATTTGATCGCGCGTTCGATCAGGTAGGGGACAGGGCTCTGAGGTTCGGTCTGTTTGAAGAACTGCGCGATGCCCGCCAGCAGGGTGAACGCCTCGTCACGGGTCTGGGGCGTGGTGCGCAACGGCGTGACTGGAATGTCTTGCGGGGTCTGGGTCATTGCAGCACCTGTGGGTTGTGCGCCAGCGCTTTCGCAGACGGTCGGGGAGGGAGCGACAGGGGCCGGGTGCAGTTCGATACCGCGATCCTTGAGCAGTTTCTCGGCCAGTTGTCCTGCGCGGGACAGCACGTCGTTGAGCCCGGCAAAGCTCGGCGCGTCAGGGCCGAACAGCCTGTCGGCGGTGCTCTGCAGTTGTTGGCACGCGTTGAGGCTGGCGGTGATTTCGCTGGCCTTGCGGCGCAGGTGATCGGAGTCGGTCAGCACCACCGAACGCTGGAACACCTCGGCGTTGATCTTGCCTTCGTCGAGGGCGGCACGCATGGCCTGGGGGTTCTGCAAGCCAAGGTTTTCGACGTGCCTGGATTCGTCGTATCGAAGCAGACCGTACTGTTGGCCCTGGGTGATGGGCAGTCCGCCGACGACATCCGCCAGCGACGTTTTCATCCACGCCAGGCGGGCAGCGCGTTCATCGACCCCATCCTCGAGGGAAGGGAAGAGGTCTGCCCAGAAATTGTCCAGTAGGCGTTCGGCCAGGGTCAGGCCAAAGGTGATACCGGTGAAATGGTACTTGTGCGCCAGGGCTTCGCTGAGCCAGGCGACGAGCATCAGGTCCTTGCTCTGTCGAGCCAGGCCTTGGGCAGCCAGGGTGAGGGTCAGATCCCAGTCGGATGACTTCAGATCGGTTTGCCAGTCACCCTGGGTCAGGTAATCGGGGTCTGCTCGCCGTGCTTCTTTCACCTGATCGAACAAGGTGGAAAAGCTCAGGTCTTCGCCGCTCCCCTCGTTGATGGGCGCGGTCAGTTCGGCCAGCGAAAGGTCGTTGAGAAATTCAGACATGGGAAACTCTGATCAGAATAAAAGAACACCGCACCCGCCTGGCAGGTACGGTGCTGAAAACGAGCCGCGTGCGCGGCCCGTCATTACCACGGTTTTATGCGAAAACCTTGTTCGCGGTACGATCCCAGCCACCGGTAACGTTACCGCCGCCCTGGCCATCTGCACGGCTTTGTTGGGTGTAGGTGGTCTTGATGCGCGCGAAGTTGAAGCTGATTTCTTCGATCGGCAGATCGCCAACGGCTTTGTCTTCACCGTTCTGGCTGCCACCAGCGACCGCTTTCACGGAAGACACCACGACTTCTTCCAGGTTGATGGTCAGGTAGGTCACCTTGTCGCCACCGGCGCGGTTCACGTTCAGCTGGATCTTGGCGATGTGAGTGCCTTTGCAGCAGGCTTCGAACAGCTTGGCAGAAGCCTTGTCCACGGCTTTGCGGATGCTGAAGTCGCTCAACGCAACACGCTCCGACGAAGCACCGCCCGAAGAGCTGGCCGTCGCGGAAGTCGCCTGGGTTGCGCCGTACTCGTAGCCCAGCACTTCGATCCAATCCTTGTGTTTGTCGTCCAGAACTTCACCTGGAATGCCGGCGATCTGGATGTATGCGTCAAATGCCATTTCTATTTTCTCCTTACCTTCATTTAAAAGGATGTCACCTGCGAACAGGTCACAGCCCTTCGTTTTAACCTCTTTGAAACGATCAAGAGAGGTGTCTCATGCCAGCCCGGGCCTCTCGTCGAGATGACCCGGATTCCGGTATTTCTTCACAAGGTGCGCATACTCAGTTGAGTGCCCGCACTTCGATTTCTACCCGCCGGTTAGGCTCCAGGCATTGAATCAGCCGGGCCCTGGGTTGCTGCATATCGCACTTGACCAAGGGCTTGGTGCTGCCTTCGCCGATGGCTTCGACCAGCTCGCCGGGCACGCCTTTGCCCACCAGATAGGTCTTGATGGTTTGCGCCCGTTGTTTGGAAACCTGCAGGTTGCCCTGTGGATCGCCCAATTGATCAGCGTGGCCGGCAATGATTATTTTTCCGATGTTGGGGGTGCTGAGCAGCTTGCCGGCGATCGCGCTGAGCTGGCTTTGGCCTTCGGTCTTCAGGCTCTGGAAGTCGGCACGGGCGAAGGCGAACAGGGTGTCCGACTCCAGCGTGATGGTTTCGATCGAGCGCAACGACTGGGTCAGCAGGCTGTTGATGTAGTTGCGCGAGCTGGAGATCAGGAACGCGTTGTCGAGGATCCGCGGCACGTCCGGCTCGTGAATCTGGTCGCTGTAGAAGTTGATCTGGCGGCTGGCGAACTCATAGTCCTGATCGCTGGTGGCGACGGCGGCATTGCCGACCTGGCGGGCAATCGCCGGGTACCAGTAATCCGGGATTTTCGCTTTCAGGAACGCGGGGTCGGCCTTTTCACGCTGGGCGCGCGACAGCATCACGTAGGTGTCCAGCGTCGCCTTGCCGAAACCGGCGATGGACTGCGCCCGGTTGTCATTGGGCAGCGCCTTGGGTTCGACGCTGTCCACGCCGGTCACGGGCATCAACTCTTTGGCATTGCGCTGATAGACCTTGAGGGTGGTCAGCAAGTACAACGAGCGAGTCAGGTTGTCGGCCGTGGGCTTGAGCATCACGCTTTCCAGGCGGTCGAAATAGCGGCTGCGCACCAGTGGCTCTACCTTGTGGCCTTGATAGAGCCCCAGACGCATGCGTAGCGGTACGCCTTGGTCGTGATGCCGCGCGTAGTAATCCGCGGTCCAGAACCGCAGGCGGTCGAGGGTTTGCCAGGCGGTGTACTGCCCGGTAGCGGAACGGTCATCGCTGGCCGCCAGGGTCAGTTCTGCCGAGAGACTCTGCAGGGCAGTCTTGTTGTTCACATACGACCAGCCCAGCAGGCTGCACAGCAGCACCGCGACCAGACCGGCACCGCCGATCCAGGCTGCCCGGCGCCGACGCTCGCGGTGGTTGGTGGTGTACAGCGCCACCAGGTGCTGGTCAGGAATGATGACCTTGCGGAACAAGCTGTTGATGAACAGCGGGCGCGGCTGCGCGTTACCGTTGGCGATCTCCTGGTCACCCTCCAGCGAGAAGCGCTCTGTCACCTGGCGTGCGTGACCACCCAGTTCCGGCTGGTCGGCATCGAGGGCACTGGTGAAATAGAAACCGCGCAGCAGTTCCGCACTTTGATAAGGGTTGGCGCGCAACAGGGCATCGACGAACAGTTGAAGCCGGGGCTTGAGGGCTGCGAGCTCCAGCGGGAACCGATACACCGCCGAATCCTGCCGGGTGATCTGGATGTCCTGCGTGACCAACTGCTGGCTCGCCACCTGTTGCCAATAGCTGACCAGCTCGTCCATCGCGACGCCAAAGCGCTGCCCCCAGTCGGCCTGCTCATAGCCTTTGTGGGAAAAGGTCTTGCCCATGACTTCGCCGCGTGCGGCTTCATCGAGTTGGCGATAGAAGGGCGCGAAACCGGGCACCAGGTCGCACTTGGTGAACACCAGGTACACCGGCAGGCGCACTTCCAGCAGGGCATGGGTTTCCTGGATGCGTTCGCGCAGGCGTTTGGCGATGCGCTCCTGATCTTCCAGCGAGGCTTGCAGGATGTCGTGGATGCTGACGGTGACGATCAGGCCATTGAGGGGCCGGCGCTGGCGATGCTGGCGCAGCAGCTGGAGGAATGCCCGCCATTTTCCGGCCTCTTCCTGGTTGTTCATGTAGCGCCCGGCGGTGTCCAGCAGCACGGCCTCGGAGCTGAAGAACCAGTCGCAATTGCGGGTTCCACCCAGACCTGCGACCCGCACGCCTTCGCGCTCGGCATAGGGAAAATTGAGGCCCGACTGGTAGAGCATGGTGCTTTTGCCTGCCGCGGGCTGGCCGACCACCAGGTACCAGGGCAGGGCATACAGCGCATCCTTGGGGTTGCTGCCCCGCGGCTTGTTGTTGTGCAAGCGCTCGATGCTCTGCAACAGCCGCTCGCGCAACAGGCTGACTTCCTCGCGATCCGCCGGGCTCGCGTTCAACACGGCCTGGTCGGCATCTTCGCGCAGCAGCCCTTCGAGGTTGTGATGCCGGGACACGCCCCGATAAAGCAGCAACACATAACCGGCGGACAGACCGAGGAATACACCGATGCCGGTCAGCAGGCTGTTGAGCGAACTGAAGTCAAACGCACGCCCGATGCCCCACACCACGAAGATCGTGAGGAAAAAGCACACCCCCAGGATGTAGGGCTGATAGCGCAAGAAGTAATACTTGATCTTGTTCATACGGACTTCGAATCCAGGGCATCGACAAAACGGTCGATAACGTCACCCAGAGGGCGGTCTATTTCGGGAAAAACGTGTTTCGGGTGGTGCTCGTCAAAGGCATCGAAAGACGCCAGCACGTCATAGCTCTGCGAGCGTTCATGGATGCCCGTCAGCAGGCGATAGGCATCGCTGGTATGACGTGAGGCAAAGCAGATCAGCCGGGGACGCATGAAGTCGTCCACCAGCAGGCTGATTTGCGGCACGGCACGCTCAGGTGTCATTTGCGTCAACCAGGTGACCCACAGATCGGCAGTCGGATTTTTCAAACCCCTCTCCGCCGGCAAGGGCAGGGAGATGCCGATCGGCGTTGCCTGATCGAGGTGTCTTCTCAGGGCCTTCAGCCGGGTCAGCACGGCGTTGGTGACGAACTCCGGGTAGGCCCCTTCGAGCGCAGTACCGATATCGCGCAAATTGAAATTCACCAGGAACCTGTCGTGCACGCGCCGGAATAACTCGAAGTCCTGTCCCTGCAACGGGCGCAGGGCCTTGATGCGCTCGAACAGCACCGACGTGCTTTCGCCCTGGACCGCCATGTGCAGCATCGGCCTGATCTGCCCGCTGAACAGTTCACCCAGGGTGAACGGATTGACCAGAGGCTCGGCTTCGCTGGCCTTGAGGGTCTGGAAAATGAAGAACGGATAGCGTCGTCCACTCGAATCCCTCGAGCTGATCAACCCGCCCAGCAACCAGTTGCCGCTGCGGGCGCGGTAGCTGAAAAAACACACGGGCAACGCATCGAACAGGTCACGCCAGTCTTCGCGATGCTGCAGGGCGGCCAGCGCTCCTTGCAGCCAGCTGTCGAACTCACAGGCGTCGTCGCCCGCACCTTGCAGGCTGACGAAGTCCGGGCTCGCGGGCACCTTGCCGAAGCAGCCGATCATTGGCCGCAACTCTGCTTCAAGGTTCGGTGGCTCACAGCGCTTGACCTTCTTTGGCGTTGAGTGCGCTCAGTGCCTTGACGTTGGCCAGGTCGGTCAGCTTGACGCCGCCGTAGTTGCGCACAGCGAGGCTGACCGGGCCACTGCTGGTGTTCCAGCTGAAGCGTTGCTGGATGCCGTCCAGATCGCTGACCCGTGCGCTGTCGTTCATGCGCAGCAGTCCCCAGCGGCCCGGGTAGTCGAACACCGTGATGCGCTCGCCGGTCAGGGTGACCACATCCAGGCGTGCGCCCGGCGTGGTGGTCGTGCCCGGCCACGAAAAGCGGCTCCAACTGGTCTTGCCGTTGCGGTAGTGCTGCACCTGGCCGTCGAGGGTGAAGATGATGTCGGTGAGGTTGGCGGAAGGCTCGAGCATGATCTCGAAGCCATTATCGCGGTCCGACAGGCTGGCGATTACCTGGCCCAACGAGCTGGCCTTGTCGATGCTGTTGACCATGTTCGGGTTGACCAGCGGCGTAGCCTTGCTCCCGCTGCCCATCCCCAGGCCTTCGCCACCGGACAGGTTGCCGATTTCGTTGCGCTTGAAGTTCGGCAGCAGCCCGGATTCCGGGTCGACGAAGCGCTGCAGATCCTTGACCGACGCTTCGTTGCGGCTACCCGGGGCGATCGGGTAGCGGTGCGCCATAACCTGCTCCCAAGGCTTGGCGATCTGCTGTGCCCAGGCCTTGGCAATCTGTTGGCCGGCCGGGTCGCGCAGGGTTTCCCAGGCAAACTGGATCGGCAGGCTGAACAGGCCCTGCAACGATTCGGACAGGCTTCCCTGGCTGGTGTCGACGGTGGTCTCGACATAGTTGCGCACGCTGGTGACTTCGCTTGGCAGCCCTTCGAGGGTTTCGCTGATCAACTGCTTGCTGCTCTTGCCAACGTCCTGGGAGCGCTGGATGTTGTTCATCCGCACCTTGAGTTTGCGCAAGGCCGCGAGATAGCGGTCCATGATCGTGCTGTCGGCGCCTTCGGCGTTTTGCACGGCGAACACCCGCGACACAGGTTCGAAGCGCTTCGCCAGGCTGCCGTCGTCGACCGCCGGCAAAGGTGAAATCAACGTGTTTGGCGAAACATTTTTCCCATCAAAGATCCCGCTCCAGAATCCATCATCGGGCTTGGCCCCCGCCTGCAGTGTTTCGCGGGGCGCCGGAACATCCCATTGGGTGTTGTCGTTGAGCGCCGCCAGGAGGATTTTCACCGGCGAGTTCTGCACGTCGCTGAGCAGTGCCAGCTGTTGGGTCGCGTTGGCCATGTCGGTGAAGTGACGAACACCCACGCTATCGATGAAGGTGTACCAGGCGTGGGTGTAGTCGCGCTTGTAGCGCGTCATGAACTCGCGGATGAAATTGGCTTTCTGCACGATGCTGTCGCCACCTTCGCCATCGAGCACCCAGTCCGATTCGTTTTGCAGGTTGCCCGACACCAGTTTGATCAGCTCGGGCTTGACGAACTGTTCCCAACCCTGACGGGTGAAAATCGCCGGAACTGCTTCGGTGCCGTACAGCAGCTGACGGCCGGGCAAAGGCACCAGGTCGCTCAAGCCCACGGCCGGGAACTGACGACTGGATTCCAGTTGCAGACGCAGGTATTCACGGTCCACCAGCGAGCTGGAAATCATGAAGGACTTCAGGCTGTTGCGGGTTTCGCTGATGAGCTGCTCGTTACGCGACAAGGACGGTGCCTGGCCATTCTTGAGCAATTGCACGTAGACCGGCGAGTTGTCCTGAATCACCGCAGTGCTGACAGGATTTTCGGCACTGGCGGTATTGGCCCAGGCCACCGGCAACGCAGCGCCGACAAATTCCGGGTCTGGATGGGTGGCCGGCTGGGTCAGCATCAGGTACAGCTTCAGCGCGTTATAGGACTCGATGATGGACGCGACTTGCCGCTCATCCAGCCGGCCGAGCATTGCTTCGGACAACGACAGCCCGCCGGTGGTCGCCGACAAATCCGCGGCATCGCTCGCCGTGGCCGGGTTGCGCAGTGCCGTCAGCGCTTCGCCCCGTGCCTTGTTGGCCGCACCCTTGGCGGCACCGGTCAGGCGACTGGCCACATCACCGGTACTGCGCGGCAGGTTGTTCAAGCGGATCGGCAGTTTCTGGCCCGACGCGCGAGCTTTGACTGAATCGGCTTTGGACGATGCAGGCGCGAAGCCGTTCTGCGCATCCATGGTTTTGGCGAACTCATTGAAGGCGCGCATCTGCAATTGCAGTTGCAAGGTGACAGGTTCCAGCGCCTGGGTACGCAGTTGCTGCAAATAGGCGGTTTGTGCGACGCGGTAGACGTCATCACCGCGATAGAGGCCTGCGCCGAGTTGCAGCGGCACGCCCTTGGCATGGTGCTTCTCGATGGTCGAGAGTTGCTCACGCAACAGTTCCAGGCCTTGGCCCAAGGCGAGCAGCCCGGCACGGTCCGGGGACTGTTGCAGCTCGGTCAGTTGCTCGCGCAACGTGGCCAGCCACTGACGGTTGTTGTGGAACGACAGGGCTTGCCAGCCAATGAACGCGACACCGGCCAGCACCGCCAGACCCAGCAGGGCAGGGCTGGCGGACGAGTGCTTGCCAAGGCGCGACTGATAAAGGGGCAGGTCGCGATCCGGGAAGATCACCCGACGGAACGTATCGGTAATGAAGTAGCTGCGGTCGCTGATTTTCTTGCCGCTGCTTTGTTCCGGTTGTTCTTGCTCTGGTTGCAAGGCGAACGATTCGGCCAGGTCGTCTTCGTAGACCTGGCTCAGCTGCTGATCAGTCTGCAGGGCGCTGGTGAAATAAAGCCCGCGCAACAGCAGTGGTGCGCCGGTGCGACGGGGCTCGGCGAAGTGCTGGAGAAACTGCTCCAGTACCCCCGAAAGCTCGGCGAAATAGTTCGGGAAGTTCAGCAAGGCGCTGTTGGCATCGGCACCCAGCACAATCATTTGTGCGTCGACCTGACGACGAATATGGCTGTGCAGGTTGGCCAGTTTGGCATCCAGCACCGGGCGCAGGCCCTGGTTGCGGATCTCGGACAACCCGAAAGTCATGCCCAGCGGCTGCTGGCGCTCGTTCAGGTCCAGGCCTTCAAACGCCTCGCTGAAGCCCGGCAGTTGATCGGTCTTGCTCAGCATCAGGTAGATGGGTGGATTGGCATCCAGGCAATCGTTGTATTCCTCGATGCGCGACACCAGTTGGGCGGCGAGTTCGTTGCGCTCGGTCGCGCTGCACGCCAGCAGTTCGGGCAGGCTCACCACCAACACCAGACCGTTGACCGCAGCCTTGCTGCGCTGCTTTTTCAGCATGCGCAGGAAGGCGGCGAATTCGCTGGCCGACGGGTCGTCCCGAAGGTAACGGCCGGCCGTGTCGATCATCACGGCCTCGGGGCTGAAATACCAATCGCAATGCTGGGTGCCGCTTTCGGTGTCGTTGGCGCTGCTGGCAATGCTTGCGGACAGGCCCGAGCGGGTCAGCAACGAGGTCTTGCCAGCTGCGGACATGCCGATCACCAGGTACCACGGCAAATCGTAAAGCGCCGACGAGCCGCCGCCACCGGCCGAGCGGTCGGCGCGCAGCATCGCGATGGCGTGCTTGAGGCGTTCGCGCAACACTTGCTGATCGCGGAACTCGCCGGTGGATTTAAGCGAACGATCAACTTCGATCTGCACCAGGTTTTCAAGGTTGTGCTCGGCGCGGATGCGCTTGTACTGACGCAGCACAATGATCAGCAGGTAGAAGGCACTGACGATCGCCATTGCCTCCAGCGCATAACCGCGCAGCCAACTTACGTGCGGGGCCACGAACCAGCAGACCGCCAGGCTCGCCAGCCACAGGACGGGGACGAGGAACCAAAAACTTTTTAACGAGCGCAATAATGTCTTCATGTCTTCCTGACTCGGTTACCTGACCTGTGCTCAGGCACTGAACAGCTGGCTGATTTGTTCGGACAACGCGGCTACGTCTTTGGCCAGCAGCCAGTCCAGCGTCAGGTAGACACCCGCGCAGACCAGCGCAAACAGCGCCAGGTAGAGCCAGAGAGGCACTTCATGGCGCAGCATCTGCGAGACCTGGTCAGGCAGCGCCCAGTCGGGCGAGAGCGCCTTGGGCGTCTTGCGAAAACGTGCGATGTCCTGGCCCAGGGTATTGGCCAGGTAGCGCAACTGGTCCTTTTGCCCGAGGCTGAACTTGCCTTCGAAACCCAGGGCCAGGCACAGGTGGTAAACCTCGAGCACATCGAGGTTGTGTTTGACGTCGCCACGCAGCGCATCGATTTTTTCGAAGAAGCCTTCGCCGGCCAGGTGCACGCCGAAATAGCGGAACTGCAACGGCTGCAATTCGAAGTGCCGACGTAATTCGTTGTCCCCGGAGCGCAATACGCTTTCATCGAGGAACGCACACAGGGCGTATTGGGTGTCCTTCACCTGTTCAGCGCTGTAGTTGGCGCCGCGGGCATCGCGTTCCAGTGCCTTGAAGAAGGTGTCGACACTGGCCTCGAAGGCGCTGACGGAAGTCACCTGACGCCCCTTGCGCACGATCAGCGCCATGCTGATGAAATCCTGCACCAGGTCTTTGAGCGTCGGTTTTTCACGGGCGGCGGCAACGGCGCCTTGCAATACGGCTTCGGTCATTTGAGTACCGCCATCAGTTCAAGCTTGAGGTTGGTGAACGCGCTGGGCGCATAGAAAGAGATGGCCTGGGCACTCATCATTCGTTCGTAGACCCGACCATGGGGCTCGATGGAGAAGTAGTGATTGTCCAGTCGCACCGGAATCGCATTGGGCAGGCGGGTCGAATGATTGAGGGTGACCCCCGGCATGGCGCTGTTGACCACCACTTCGATGTCTTCCGGCGAGCCGACCTTGAAGGCCCGTGGCACCAGCTCCAGCAGGCTCGCGCCCGGCATGTCGGCGTGCACGGAGATGTAGAAGTCCGCCTCGACCAGCCGTGGGTCGTGCAACTGCCCTTGCCAGTAGGAGGGCTTGGTCTGGGTCAGGTTGATCACCACACACTGGTTCGGCACGACGTTGTCGAGCAGCACGCGAATCATTTCGTCGAGCTTGACCAGGGAGGCTGCCGGGTCGTGGTGGTCGTACTCGGGGATATCGTTGAGCTGCGTGTCCAGCGAGAACGTCAGCAAGCCGCCGGCGAGTTCGGCCAGGAACAGATACAAACGCTCGGGGTGCAAGCGCGGGTGCGCAAGCAGGTGCGCCAGGGTCGGGTGGGCACGGTTCACCGTGTTCAATAGCCAGAACAGGGTCACGTCGCTCGAACCAAACTCGGCGATCTGGTCCGCGCGCTCGCGACGACGGCCAGACAGTGCCTTGCTCTTGGATTGCAAGGCGCCGAGCAAACGCTTGCCCAGTCCGATCAGGGTGTCGTGGGTGCCCAGGTGCAGCGTCGGGTGCACGAAGTGCCCGTCGAGATTGAACCCGCCGATGTTGTTGCGCGACAGCCGGGCAATCGGGCACCAGGTGTAGCCATCGAGGTTGTCGCCATCGATCAGCATCACCACGTTCAGGCGCAGGCTGGTGATTTCGTTTTCAAGGTCGCCTTCGTTGAGGTCCGGCAAGGTATCGAATTGCTTGCGAAAGCGTCGCCCGGTCTTTTGCTCCTGGCCGTCTTCGACGTAGTTCAGGCCGAAGGGCTCAGGTAGTTTCAGCGCGGCGTAGACCTTCAGGTCGTTGCCCTTGAGCAGGTCCTTCAGGTCACGAGCTGCGGGCAGCGGATCGTGCTGCGGCGCGTCGAACAGGCTGCCATCGGGAAACACCAGCTTCAATCGCTTGAGCTGCAGGGAACCGGTGGCGAGGGCTTCCTCGTCCACTTCCAGCAACTGCACGCCCCAGTGAAAGGGTGTGTTGCGCAGGGTCGCCTGCGCCAGCTGATGCTGGTGGAACTCATCCTGATACTGGAAATGTTGTGGCAAAAGGAACATGCCTTCGGACCACATCACCCGGCTTTGCTTACTCATTGAGCGCCTTCCAATAATGAATTCAATTTCGAGTCCACGGCTTTTTGCGCGGAGGCACTTGCCTGGTTCTGGGCCTTCTGCACCACGGCGTCCTGCACACGGTCGGTCAGTGTGGGTTCGGCCGGCTGATCGGGCAGGGCGGCGGCTTTTGCGAGCTGCTCCCGGGTCTTGGGTTTATCCAGGACGTCGACACCACTGACGGCCGACACCGTGTTGTTGTCCACCAGCACCCGCAGGCCGTCGGAGGAGAACCAGATGCCGTCCTTGCGCAGGGAGTTGGCGTCAAACGCAACCTTCCAGCGGCTGTTCTCGTCGTTGCGGAAAAAAGCCGCGACACCGACATAGCCCGCCGCCTTGTTCAGAGGCCACTTGTCGACTTGCCCCATGCCAGGCAACAAGGTGATTTCGCGGTTTTCGATCAAGGTATTGCCGAGGGCCTTTTGCGGGTCGTCCCACAGCGAGTCGGCATCGACCGATGCAAAGCGCTCCAGCGATGTCAGCTGGTAAACGCGTAGCACCACGGAAAGCGGTTTGCCGGACGCGTCGGGATTGAGCTGATTACCGCCGTCGGATGTCAGGATGACCTTCTCGTTATCCCCGAACAGCATGTCGCCGGCCCAGGTATTGTCGACCCGCTTGCCGACCCGGTCGGTGACGCCACAGGCGCTCAGTACCGCCATCATCGCCACCGCCGTCAGGCATTTGGCCAATGCCATCTTTGCGGGACGCTTCCCTGAATATCTCTTGTCCATGACCACTACCTGTCAATGCCCGATCAGTTCAGGCGATAGGCGAAATCGCCGTCGCTGCCCAACTCGATGTTCAAACTCTGAATCGGTTTGTCCTGCGCCATGCGCTCCAGGACCCGTTGCGCCAGTTCCGGCATCAGTGTCCTGGACAGAATGTTGTCGATGTTGCGGGCGCCGCTGTCGACCTCGGTGCAGCGCGAGGCAATGGCCTTGATCAGTGCTTCGTCATAGATCAGCTGCGCTTGATGGTTGCGCTCGAAGCGCTGGCGAATGCGCTCCAGCTTGAGCGCGACGATGCGCTCCAGAATCGCGTCCTTGACCGGGTAGTAAGGGACGATGGTCAGGCGGCCGAGGAACGCTGGCTTGAACACCTGGTTCAACTCGTCACGCAGGCCTTCGACGATGTCGTCCGGTGTCGGTTGTGGCTGTGCATTCAGGCACCACTGCATGATGCGGTCGGTACCGGTGTTGGACGTGAGGATGATCACGGTATTGCGGAAGTTGATTTCGCGACCTTCGCCATCATCCAGCACGCCTTTGTCGAACACCTGGAAAAACAGTTCGAGCACATCCGGGTGGGCTTTTTCCACTTCATCGAGCAGCACCACGCTGTACGGCTTGCGTCGCACCGCCTCGGTCAGCACGCCACCCTCGCCATAGCCGACGTAGCCCGGTGGCGAACCCTTGAGGCTCGAAACCGTATGGGCTTCCTGGTACTCGGACATGTTGATGGTGATGACGTTGCGCTCGCCGCCGTACAGGGTGTCGGCCAGCGCCAGGGCGGTTTCGGTCTTGCCGACGCCGCTCGGGCCGAGCAACAGGAATACACCGATCGGTTTGTTCGGGTCTTCCATGCGGGCGCGGGAAATCTTGATGCGCTTGCCGATTTCATGCAGTGCGTGGTCTTGTCCAAGCACCCGCTCGCCCAGCAGTGCAGGCAGGCGCTGCACGGTTTCGATTTCGTCGCGCAGCATCTTGCCCAGCGGAATGCCGGTCCAGCCGGAAATCACTTCGCCGATGGTGCCGCCATCCACCAGGGCATGCACCAGCGGTTGCTCACCCTGGACGCTGGCCAGTTCGGCGCGTACCGCGGCAATCTCCCGGGCATCGGGTGCCTGATTCTCCGGGTGGCTGAGGGCGCCGAGTTTTTCCACCAGTTGCAGTTCGCGTTGCCATTGTTGTTCGAGGGCATCGCGGGCCTGCTGTAGGCTCAGCAGTTCGGTATTGAGGGCGGTCAGGCGGCGGGCATGGTCGCTGCCTTTGGCGGCTTCCTGCTGCAGTACCGAGATTTCCGCCTGCAGGTTGTCGATCTGGCGCTTGCAGTCTTCCAGCGGCCCCGGCTGGGCCGATTGCCCCAGGGCGACCCGGGCGCACGCGGTGTCCAGCACGCTGACGGCCTTGTCCGGCAGTTGGCGTCCGGTGATGTAGCGATTGGACAGGCGCACGGCCTGCACCAGCGCTTCGTCCATCACCGTGACCTTGTGATGTTCCTGCATCCTGGTCAGCAGGCCGCGAAGCATGTGGATCGCCTTGTCTTCGTCCGGCTCTTCGACCTTCACCACCTGGAAGCGGCGGGCCAGTGCGGCATCTTTCTCGAAGTACTTCTTGTACTCGGCCCAGGTGGTCGCCGCGATGGTGCGCAGTTCGCCCCGGGCCAGGGCTGGCTTGAGCAGATTGGCGGCGTCGTTCTGCCCGGCCTGACCGCCCGAGCCGATCAGCGTGTGCGCTTCGTCGATGAACAGAATGATCGGGTGCAGGCTGCGTTTGGTTTCTTCGATGACTGACTTGAGGCGGTTTTCGAACTCGCCCTTCACACCGGCGCCGGCCTGCAGCAGGCCAAGGTCCAGGGTATGGATGGCAACGCCCTTGAGCACCGACGGCACGTCGCCCTGGATGATGCGCAGGGCCAGGCCTTCAACCACGGCGGTTTTGCCGACGCCGGCCTCACCGGTGAGGATCGGGTTGTTCTGGCGGCGGCGGGTCAGGATGTCGACCATCTGCCGCACCTCGAACTCCCGGCCCAGCACCGGGTCGATCCGGCCTTCGCGAGCGCTTTGCGTGAGGTTGATGGTGTATTGATCGAGGGCCGGGGTCTTGCCGTTGCCTTTGACCGTGCTGGCGCTGGTGCCGCCGGAAGTGTCCAGCGGTTTGGCCTGTTTCGACTCGGCGCTGCCTTCTACCAAGGCGTTGAGGTTCACGCGCAAGTCGTCGGCGTTGATCTTCTCCAGCTCGGCAGCACCCGCGATCACCACCCGGCGCAGTTCGTCGTCATCGAGCAAGGCTTGCAACAGATGGCCGGTGCGGATCTGCGCCTGGCCGAACTCGATGGACGCCAGGACCCACGCCTGTTCGATCAGGCGGGTCAGGTGCGGCGACAGCGCCGGGGTGCGGGTATTGCCCTTCTTGAATGTCCCCAATGCCGTCACCAACTGCGCCTGCAAGCGTTCAGGCACTACGTCGTAATGACGCAGGATCGCCGGCAGGTCGTTGTCGTGGCTGTCGAGCAACTGCAACAACAGGTGCTCGATTTCGACATCGTAGTGGTGTTCCGACAGGCACAGGGCCGCGGCGCTTTCGGTGGCGGTACGGCTGGTGTCGTTCAGCTTGGCGAACAGGGACTTCAGGTTCACAGGGAGACCCCATCAAAAGGAATGTGGAAGAGGGCGCAGCGGGAAGGTTCAACGTCGACGCCGGGTCGCTTGAGCCAGCCGAGCCGACCCAGCGAAACGTCGCCCAGGCGGGCGACCGGTACGGCCTCGGGTTTGAGCTTGGGTGCCAACTGGAAGTCGAGTTCCGCACCGACATAGAAACGCACCAGCTCCAGCAGTTTCCGGTAGTCCTCGGTGCCTGGCTGCAAGCGTTGGTAGTCGGCCAGCTCCAGTGGGCCGATCTCGATGCGAACGCACGACTGGTAGTCCCAGACCCGGTTGCCGGCGACGGCGCTTTGCCCGAGCACGGCGTTCTTGCGCCCCAGTTGCGTGCATTGGCTGGCGTCGAGCTTCAGCCAGCGACCGGCAAACGGCTTGACCTTGAATGGCAGGGAAAAATAGAAAGCCAGCATCACTTCCAGGTTCAAGGCGTTGCGCGGCTTCTGGGCGAACAGGCCGGAGAAATAGCTGAACAATTCGCGGCGCAGGGGCGAGCCTTGCCTGTCGAATTTCTGCTTCTGCGCCTCGGGGCCGAAACCCACCAGGTTGAGCAGGTAGCGATCGAAGTCCGAAGTGCCGTTGCGCTCGTACTCGATGTAGAACTTGTACTTCTGCCAGGCTTCATAGAACAGCGTGGTCATGCGATGCGAAAAGATGTCGAGGAAGGCGTGAGCCGCGTCATCCCGGTACTGGATGTGCCGCTCGATCAACAGCTCGGTGTACGGGCGCGGCAACACACCCGAGGGCCCGACCAGCCCCATGAAGGTGACTTGCATCTCGGACAGCGGCAGGCCGGCCACGGACACCTTGCCTTCACGCTCGAACTGCAGATCGCTGACTTCACTGGCCGGGAAGTTCAGCGACAGCTGCGAGCGAAAGCGCAGGGGGTCTTCGTGCGGTCGGGTTTCCAGGTCCATGCGCCCGGTTCTGCTGTAATGCAGGCGAAGCAAGCGCACCAACTGGAAAAACTCGAATCGGTGCGGCTCAGCCCGTGCCTGGTCGATCAGACCAGGGGTTGATCGCCGGTTCGCGGTGGCCATTGGACGACTCTCTTTTCGCGCTGCAAGGTGCGAAGGGTTAATTGGGTAAAACTGTTCATGGAGCAGTACTGACCAAAGAAGTGATCGAGCACCATGCCGAACAGGAATACACCGCTGCCGGTGTACTGGCTTTCATCGAAATTGAGGGTGATGCCGACGCCGCGCACGAAGTTCGGCCGCGGGTGGCCGATGCGCGCTACCACAGGTTCGCTGCTCACCGAGACGATGCCGTTGATCTGTTTGCGGATCGCCGACACGTTGCGGTAGTTGTAGAGCGACAACAGCTCCAGCAGCACTTCGCGCCCCCGGGACACCAGCGACATATGGTTCAGCGACAGGTGCGAAATCAGTCGCCAGATCACGCCGTTGCCCAGCGGCACGCGCGCGGTGGCGGTGGGTTTGCGCAGGCAGCGGATATCCTTGATCACCGAGTTGCCCGGGATACTGAAATCACCGCGCTCACCACCGAAAGGCAGCATCAGGGGCAGGTCGCGGTTGCTGCAGGTCAGGCGGATGCTCAAGGTATCGTTGTTGGCCTCCATCAACCCCAGTTCGCGATCCACCACCCGGATGAACACGTTCGAGCCATCGCGCTGGCCGGTCTGTACGGCTCGGCGCCGGGCAATCCAGAAGCTCTGGCCCGGACCCTGATCGCCACGGGGCTCGAAAAACGGATGGCAGGTGCCGACCTGATCGATACCGCCGACCTTGCGCACGCGCCGTACGCGATCGATGGACACCACTTCGGCCGAGCTTTGCAGGCGCACATCCGGCGTCACGGCGTATTCGTGCTGGGCGTGGGTCAACTTGATCGGCTCGGCCTGCTGGCGGAACAGGTTGATGATCGGCGTGCAATTGAGCTTGAAGTTATTGCGCCCGATGTTCTGCGTCAGGCGCGCCAGGCGGTCACTCAGGTCGTAGTCGGAAAAGTAGAAATTGACCTCGATTTTCTCGAGGTTCTTGCCGGCCAGAATGCGCGCAAAGCCCGACAGGTCGAAGAACATGAACTTGTCGGGGAAGGTGAAGTACTCGTGCAGCAAGCGGTAGCCGAGGAACGAGCGCTCCGAGTAGTCCACCAGGCCTTCGTCCAGACCGTAACCGACGGCCTTCAACGCGTTGGCCGGCAAGGCGACCTCGCGGGTGCGCCCCTGATCTTCGAAGGTCAGCGTGGCCTTGGCCAGATTGTTGAACAGCAACTCGTACAGCTGCAGCATCAAGGTGCTTTCGCCGTCGAGGAAGAACCGCAGGCTGTCCAGCTCCAGCCTGCCGAACATCACGTCGGAGGTCGCCACCAGGCCGATGCGCAAGCGCGCGACCAGGTCGGCGCTGTGGCCGTTGAACGCCGAGCGTTCCATCTCGATGAACGATGCCTGTTGCACCGACACCGGCCACAGTTCGACCGGGTAGCAGGTGCGGAATTTACACACCACGCCATCGATCGGGTTGGCACTGAGTTCGGAATGCCGGGGCACACGGAAGGCTTCGGTGACTTTTTCCTGCTTGCCCAGGTTGAACTCGACGATAGACATCGACGGAGTAGGGCGCAGGTAATGCGGGTACAGCACTTCGAGAAACGACTCGACGATTTCCGGCAGCTCGTCGTCGAGTTTCTTGTGCACCCGCGCAGACAGGAACGAGAAGGCTTCGATCAAACGCTCGGTATGCGGGTCTTCGCAGTTATCGCCCTCGATGAGCAACCGCGAAGCGATTTTCGGATACTGGCTCGCGAACTCCTGGCCCAAAAAGCGCAGGTGCGACAGTTCCTTTTCGTAATAGGGCAGCAGATCGTCGAGCATCAGTTGAGGTTCTGCACTTTGTATTCCTGGGTGTTGACCTGCAGCACCGCGTCGAAGGACACCTGACGGGTGACGTCTTGCAGGCGCAGGACCGCGTCCACGCGAAAGGTCAGCATGCGTTGGCCGGTCTGTTGGGCGAGCAGTTGGACTTTGACGCTGCGAAAGCGCCGGTCACCGACCGAAATCGCCTTCTCCAGTTGTCGCTGGATCAACAGGCGATCCTTGGGATCAAGCACGCTGCGGCTGGTGAAATCCGGCATGCCGTAGTCGAGGATGCTGCCGTTCAGGTTGACGAAACCTTCCAGCTCGTTGGCGACCAGGGACTGGCGGGTGTTGACCAGGATTTCCAGGTCGCGAACGATGCTGGCCTTGTAATCGGCCAGCGAACACAAGCGCTGCGATGATGCTTCGATGGACTGATGCGGACGATCGTCCAGCAATCGGTCCAGCAGTGATGGCAACAGCTTGTGTTGACTGGTCATGGTGCCTCCCTGGCAACTTGGTCGATCAGCCGCGGGTCGATTGCGGCAATTCGGCGACCAGGCGCAACGAAGCGGTCAGCTCGTCCAATTGGTAGTGCGGGCGCAGGTAGGTCACGGCCTTGTACACCCCCGGTTTACCCGGCACTTCGAACACCTCGGCACGGGCTTCGCGCAACGGGAACTTGGCCTTGGCTTCCTGGCTCGCGGTGTCGTCCAGCAACACGTAGCTCGACAGCCACTTGTTGAGGAACAGCTCGACGTCCTTGCGCGAGGCGAAGCTGCCGATCTTGTCGCGCATGATCGCCTTCATGTAGTGGGCGATGCGCGAAGTGGCGAAGATGTATTGCAACTGCGCGGACAGGCGGGCGTTGGCGTTGGCGATGTCGGTGTTGTACTGCTTCTGCTTCTGCGCCGACTGGGTGCCGAAGAACGCGGCGTAGTCGGTGCCTTTGCAGTGCACCAGCGGAATGAAACCGAGGTCCGACAGCTCTTTCTCACGGCGGTCGGTGATGGCGATCTCGGTCGGGCACTTGAGGGCGATTTCACCGTCATCGGTCTTGAACGTGTGGGTCGGCAAACCTTCCACCAGGCCGCCACCCTCGACACCACGGATCGCCACGCACCAGCCGTAGCGGGAAAACGCATCGGTGACCCGGGTGCCCAGCGCGTAGGCGGCGTTCATCCACAGGTACTTGTTGTGGTCGCGGCCATCGACGCTTTCGACAAAGTTGAATTCCTCGACCGGCGTGGTATCCGGGCCGTAAGGCAGGCGACCGAGCACGTGGGGCAGGGTCAGGCCGACATAACGCGAGTCTTCGCTGGCGCGGAACGACTTCCACTTGGCGTATTCGACGGTGTCGAAAATCTTCGCCAGGTCCCGTGGGCCGGACATGTCGGTGAACGAATCCCAGCCGAACAGCTCGGGCGAGGCCGCCGAGATGAACGGCGCATGGGCGGCCGCGGCGACGTGGGAAATCTCTTCGAGCAGGTACATGTCTTCCGGGCTGCGGTTGAATTCGTAGTCACCCAGCAGCATGCCGAACGGTGCACCGCCGAAGGTGCCGTACTCTTCTTCGTAGATCTTCTTGAACAGCGCGCTCTGGTCGAATTCGGAAGCGGCCTTGAGGTCGCGCACCAGATCTTTCTTCGACGCATTGAGCATGTGGATCTTCAGCGTGGTGCTGGTCTCGGTCTGGTCGACCTGATACTTCAAGCCGCGCCAGGACGCTTCCAGCTGCTGGAACTCACTGGCGTGCATGATCTCGTTCATCTGCTCGGAGAGCATCGCGTCGATCTCGGCGATGCGCGCATCGAGCACGGCGATCAGGTCCTTGCTCGGCGTCATTTCGCCTTCCAGGATCTGGTTGACCAACTCGCCGATCAGGTCGCGGGTGCGGGTGCGCTCGGTCTCGGAGCGGGCCACGCGGCTTTCGGAAATGATGCTGTCGAGCAACGAGGATTGCGCGGTGAAGCTGTCCACTTCGACCAGCGTGCTGTCCTGTTGAGTCACGGTTTGCTTGTCGTTCATCGTCAGGCTCCTACGCTTTGCCGTCGGTGGCTGGAACGGCGGCTTCACGGCCGAATTCCTTGCCCAGGGTTTTCAACTTCTCGGTGTTCTGCAACACGTCCATCAGCAGCTCTTCGAGCTTGTCGTTGCCGCCCATCTTGTTGCGCAGGTCCGCCAGCTTGTTGCGCACTTCCAGCAGTTTGCGCAGCGGCTCGACCTGCTTGACCACGTTCTGCGGTTCGAAGTCTTCGAGGGCGTTGAAGTTGAGCTCGACCCCCAGCTGCGTGCCGTTCTTCGCCAGGGTGTTGTCGACGCGGTAGGTCAGGCGCGGCTTGATGCCCTTGAGCACGCCGTTGAAGTTGTCGCGGTCGATGAAAATGAACTTGCGGTCCTTGAGCTTCGGCAGCGGCTCCAGCGGGTTGCCGGAGAAATCGCCCAGCACACCGACGACAAAGGGCAGCTCTTTCTTTTCCTGAGCGTCACCGATATCCACGTCATAGGTGATATGGACCCGAGGCGCGCGAACGCGGTCGAGTTTGTGCTGGGTACTTTCCTTCTTCGCCATCGTGATCTCCTGTGCGAACAGTTCGCTGCAAGTCGTTTGCGTGTCGGTTCAATGGGTGGCCGAGCGCGTTACATTCCTTCGATCGTCAGCAGCAGGCGCTGACGAATTTCATCGTTCATTTCCATGATGTTGGCGTGGCCCACCAGCTCTTCGAAGCTGGTGTTGCCGGCGATCTGGGTACTGCTGCGGATCACGGCCTCGTCGGGCAATTGCGAGCGAACCGGCGAGCTGATGACGCAAAAGGGCAGGTCGCCGAAGTCCTTCAGGCGTTCGAAACTGACGGGAAAACGCAGGCCTTCGAGCAGGCGGCTCAGGCCCGGAGACTTGCTCAGGCAGTAGAACAGCACCAGGTAATGCACGACGAAGCGATACAGCTCGGCGCTGCTGCGATTGGGGTCTTTGATGACGGTGCGAAAACGGGCCAGGTCGAACGAACTGAACCCGACCACCCAGCGCACGGGGCTGGTGATGCGAATGGATTGACCGCTCTGGGACAGCACCTTGTCGTACTCCAGCGCAAACAGTTGCGGGGTAGTACTGAGCAGGTTGAGAGGCACTTCGAGTTCGTTGACCAACCGGAACGGAGCGGCCGAACCGATGCGGTCGTAGAGCGCCTTGAGTTCCTTGAAATGGTGCTGGGTCTCGCGTCCGCTGCTGCGTTGCGCACCCTGCAGGTATTCACCGAAAAACGCTTGCGGACGAATCAGCAAAGCCAGGGTCGCCAAATAGTCCGAAGCCTGCGCCTTGAGCGCATCGGAAATGGCCCGGGTCTGGCTTCGCAGCTTGATCAATGCTTCAACATCAAAAAACGTCTGAGTCATCGGTACATCATCCTTGAACACTCCACGTCCGCTACCCGGATCAATCCGGGTGTGAAGAGCTACTAATTTCTCGATTGAACACCTGTCCACGAGTTGTGATTGCTGATGTTTGACATCAAAAAATCAAACTGCCAGGAATATTTGGAAGTGCGATGCTGGCATATGGATATTGAGTTGCCAGTAACCTCGTGTAGGGCAATACCGATGTCGAGAAGTTCACATGGGGCCGGATTTTTTCTTGTTTTTGATACAGGTCGCAATACTGTCTTAGTGCCACCACGTGTAGGAGATTACTTACAAAATTTTTTGAAGCCCAGCAGGAGCAAGGGTTTGGCGAGTGTGTTGGATCCAATTTTTAGTTTAAATTAAATTGTAAATAGGTGAACCGGTTCACTGAATGCGAGGGGGTGCCACCGTTGAAAAAAACAAGATCCGTAGGAAGTTTTGAGGTTGCTTGTAGGAAATGGCGATGAGGTGGGGCATCCAATATTCGCAAGGGGTCAGTGAATGAGCACGAGCTGTATTTGTGTGGGATTACATATCAGCGGAATTTCTGTATAACGCGCCCGGTACAACTTCGCTCTGGGAACTTCATGGCGGATTGTGCAATCGCGAAAGGACCTCCGCGCCTTTTTAAATGGACTTTTTGCTCGTCATGGCTATATGGGCGATGCAACGATTGAGGCCATGTCTCATGAAGTATCTAAAACTCATTGCCGTACTTGTTCTGTTGCCTCTTTGCCTTGGTTTGATTGGCATCTGGGAGTTGCAACGCAGCAGTGATGCCGGCTGGCAGTTCGCCAGGGCACGGGCTGAACTGATCGATATTCGTCCGCAGCTCGAAGCGCTTTCCAGGAAACGAGGCTCCAGTGCCATCGCAGTCGATGTCGACGGTGAACGGGTGGACATAGCGTTGGGCTTGTCTCGCCTGAAGGAAGCCTTAGCTGCGTTTGACACTCTGATCCCGGTAAATGCGGTGAGAACCTTTTTGGCCAAGGGTGTCGTCGTCCTTGGCCTGACGGCCTCGCTGATCGGCGTGTCGGGTTTGCTCTGGCTCGGTTGGGCCGGATTACGCGCGAGCCGGTCTCGTGAGCAACTGCTGTACAACTTTACTGAAGTCAGTCGTACCCTGCCTTACCTGTTGGTGGGCCATATCGTCTTCATGGGCTTGGCGGTCGCGGCCATCCTGGCTTTCGAAAGCCTGGTGTTTTGGCATGCAGGACAAATGATCGCCGGTGAAATCAAATTGATAGCCATCGTAATGATGGTGATACTCGGCTTCCTGTACTCGATCTGGCAGATGGGCAAGCAGTTACCAGTCATGCTGCACATGTTCGAGTCGACGCCGATGCCCGTTCTCGGTCAGGAGGTCTCGGCGCAACAGGCTCCGGAGCTATGGGCGTATGTTCGCGGCCTGGCCGATCGACTTGGCGCGCTACCTCCTGAGCACATCGTTCTGGGCATGGCCGAGGGTTTTTACGTCACCTCCAGCGACGTCGATCTGCTCCCGTCGAACACCGCGCTCAAGGGCCGAACCCTGCACGTGCCGATGGTCTACCTGGGACTGCTCGATACGCAAGAAACCAGCGCGGTGATTGGGCACGAACTGGCGCACTTCGCCGGCGCCGATACCGAGTACAGCTTGCGCTTCGTGCCGATCTACGATGGCATTGGCCGCAGCCTTGGGGTGATTGCCGAAACCATGCTCCATAGCGACGTGTTGCAACGCACGATACTGTGGCCGGCATTCATGCTCGGTGAGTATTTTTTCGAGCGCTTCGAACATGCGGTGAACCATTGGAGCCGCGTGCGGGAACTGGCGGCGGACGCAACGGGCGCAGAGTTGGCGGGGAATGTCGCCACGGCCTCGGCGTTGGTGCGCATCTCTGCCATCGACCCGTTGTTGCAGGAGAGTGTATTTACCCAAGTGGCCCACGCGACTAACTCGAGTGCCGGGCACGTACTGCCCCGTGACCTGCCAACCAGCGTGGTGCAGGAACTGGCCGCGCAGTCACTGACCCTGCCCGAGGAGGAAATGGCAACCAGCCTGCCTCATCCGTCGGACACTCATCCATCCAATGGCGAGCGAATTACTTCCTTGCAAGTCACGCTCGAAGAAGCGCTGAGCCGAGGGACTCGCCCGATCATCGCGGCACAAGCCTGCGCCGCGATGGATCGCTATTTCGCCGATCCCCAGGCATTGCGTGCGCGCATTACCGAGGATTTTCTCGATCATTACGTGGAGCAGGACTCCACGGCCGTGGAAGAGTTGCGTGCCCAGGCCGACAGCGTCACGGACGAAGTCCGACTGCATGAAGGCGCACGATGGCGCGGGTGGATTACCCTGGTTTGTTTCTCGCTGTTCATACTGCTGGGCTTGGGCCTACTGATTTTGCCGTTGCTGTCGCCGCCGGCTTTGGGGGAGAGCAAATCGATGCTGCAGGTCGCTGGCGGCGGGCTGGTCGTCTTGATGGCGTGCCTGCTGCCGTTCTCGCTGCGCATGCTCAAGTGGGCGAACAAGACCGCGTTGCTGCTGACCCCCGAGCACTTCTTTTTCGCGAACCTCAAGTCGCTATTACCGATCCGGCACGTCGCCGATTTCAGCCTGCGAACCGGCCAGGGTGTGCACTTGAACCTGCTGCTGGAAGACGATGCCCCCCTGCCTGAATTGACTTCGCGTTCGTTCTTTTCGCCCGATGCGAAACTCGACAAGAAAAAACGCTGGATCCAGTTGCAATTGATTCAAGTCTGCCGCGACAACAAAAAACTCAAGCACAAGGAATTGGCAGAACTGATTGGCACCTATCTGAATGCAGGTACTGCGCGGCACTTGCTGCAACAGCGATTTGAGCAGGCTTGAAGGAGGGCTGTGCTGGCAGTCGTAAAGGCTGTCAGCATTGGTCTGCGTGGGTCGGCGAGTTCAGCGGTTTCCTGCGCAAAGTTCATAAAGGTCTGATAGCAGCGCTTGCAGTTCGTTGTTTTCGTCCAGCAAGGGTTTTGCGTTCTCATACAGAACAACGTCGTTGATTGAGCCCATGCCGCCGTACAGCGACGTCAATTGAGGCAACTGTTCAGTGTTTCCCGCCATCCTCCACAGATGCCTTACTGTACAAGTCAACGTATTCATAAAACATTTGAACCTGTTCCCTGCTCAGGGGGAAGTGATGATAATAATCAACATGTTTTTTATAAAAGAGGAATTGTTCCGACTGTCGCCCACAGCCAAGTAGCGAAACAATGGCTGCACATTGCATGAGCCAATAGATTTCCAAAGAGTAATCAGTCCCTCGACAATAACCAAGATCCGTTCCTTGCTCAAATAAGTATCGGGCCAGTTGGCTGGCTTCATCGCGGTTAATCATTGACTCTGATGCTGCACGGATCGGGTCGTTTTCGGTGACGAACAACCGGTAGCGCTGCAGCAGGTGGGTATCCACAAGCCGCAGATCCGGGCAGGCGGGTGGCATTAGCGATACAAAAACCTCTGGCTCACTATTGATTGGCAGCCAGGCCAGGTTTTCTTCCGCTTGCGAGGGTATCCTGTTCACTTCGATCAAAGGGACTGTATCAACCACCCGCTCGGTGGGGGCGGGTGGAGGGGCAGTTTTTTGTCCGAGAAATATCTTCAAACGATTCAGGAGCTTTGTCATGGGGGGGGCTCACTAAAGGGATTTTACTTTGATGAGTTATCGCCCATCGACTTGTATGCAGACTTCCTGTTTTCCAATCATTTTGCATGGCCAGTTATCATTGATGTAGCGAGTAGGTTTAAAGCATGCTCTTTCATCGTTAACCCAGAATAAATGCCATGCCGAACCTGATCTCAGTAGTTTTGGGCAAGGGGTATAGTCTTTGTAGAGCAACGTAAGCGTGGTCAGGATCATAATGGCGGGCACAATATAAATTATTGTTTTGACGGAAATGTACATCATTAATGTTGAGAAACGGTGTAAAAAGGAGTTGCTGTGTGGATCAAATTTTTTGCCAGTCCACGCCGAAAAGGAGGCTCCTACGATTGTGAGCAATACGGCTGGCGGCGCCATCAATAGACAAAATGCAAGATAGGGAGTCTCTACAACAGGAGCGTTTCGGTAGATGCGTCCATAGATTGGCAACACATCATCCCAAAGCCAATACATTGAAAAAGCGCCGGTCAGGATCATACAAAAAACGAAGGTTACTGCAAGCAATCTGAAGCTTAGCGGAGACATGGGTTGAACTGGGGGCGACGATTTATTCTTCATGTCTGACAAAAGTAGTGTGCCTTGTAGGAGTGGATTATCAACTATTGGACCATCATTCAATTGACTGTCTGTGTTGAATGAGTGTTTTATGATCCTGGTCGCTTTTTTCGCCGCTCGTATCATCCCCTGTCATCTGGATCTTCCTCAAGCCGTTTATCTTCCGTCCACCTGTATGCACACTTCCTGATTGCCGATCATTTTACAAGGCCAATGATCATTGATGTAACGAGTGGGCTTGAAGCAGGCATTTTTGTCGTTTACCCAAAACAACTGCCAGGCTGACCCAGAGATAAGCAGCTTTGGGCAAGGGGTGTAGCCTCTGTTAAGCAACGTAAGTGTGGTCATCATGATGATGATGATGATGATGATGATGATGATGATGATGATGATGGGCACAATATAAATTATTGTCTTGACTGAGAGATACATCATTAGTGCTGAGAATCTGTGTAAGAATGAGTTATTTGGTGGATCAAATTTTTTTCCCGTCCACACAGCAATGGAAGCTCCTATGATCGTGAGCAAAACGGCTGGCGGCGCCATCAGTAAACAGAACGCTAAATAGGGAGTCTCTACAACGGGAGCGTTTCGGTAGATGCGCCCGTAAATCGGTAGCACGTGTTCCCAAAGCCAATACAATGAAAACACACCCATCAGGACCATGATAAAAACAAGTGACAAAGCTCGAAGTCTGAAGGCCAGCGAAGATATTGCTGGAGTCGAATATTGTGAATTATTGTTCATGGTGCCAAAGAATTAGTATATCTAGGGGAAGTGGACTAGCTGATCTGGCGCTTTCATTGTGTTGGCTGGCTGTGTTGAAACAGTTTTGTATTATTCTGCTTGCCTTGTGCGCCGCTAGCGTCATTCCCTTTCATATGAATTTTCCTTATACCGTTTATCTTCCGTCCACCTGAATGCACACTTCCTGATTGCCGATCATTTTACAAGGCCAATGATCATTGATGTAACGAGTGGGCTTGAAACAGGCGTTTTTGTCGTTTACCCAAAACAGCTGCCAAGCTGACCCAGAGATAAGCAGCTTTGGGCAAGGGGTGTAGCCTCTGTTAAGCAACGTAAGCGTGGTCAGGATCATAATGGCTGGCACAATATAAATTATTGTCTTGACCGAGAGGTACATCATTAGTGCTGAGAATCTGTGTAGAAATGAGTTACTTGGTGGGTCAAATTTTTTCCCCGTCCACGCCGCAATTGAAGCGCCTATGATTCCAAGCAATAGGGCAGGCGGCGCCATCAGTAGGCAGAAAACCAAGTAGGGAGTTTCTACAACCGGAGCGTTTCGATAGATGCGCCCGTAAATAGGTAACATGTCTTCCCAAAGCCAGTGCACAGAGAAAACTCCGGCAACTACTGAGGATAAAATAACCAGCAGTGCGATCAGTCTAAACTTTAATAGTGGCATGGTATGCCAAGACGTACTTGCTTTGTTATTCATGGTAAGCCTAGATATTAGGAAGCTTGAATTTGTGAAAGCTTGGTAGTTCTGGAAGGTTTGGCCAGCTAGGGTGTGGTAGTTGACCTGGCTGAATTTTTTTGAGGATCCAAGATTTGGTTTCGTCGTAAGCCTCATCAATCAGCTCTTGTATTATGCTGGCGGCGAACTTTTCTGTGTAAATCTGTAAGTCTTTTGTGCTGATTTTTGTCGCTTGTTCGCCGAGATAGCGAATGTTTTCTACAGCGTATCGCAAGCCAGTCTTTACGCTGTTTTTAATGTTGTATTTATTGTCGAGCTCGTTTAGGTGGTAGCCGACGACGAATACAAAGATGGCGCCAAATATTGCAGGGAGTGCTGCTGTGGTAAGTAATGTTCCTACTGCTAATGCAATTCCATAACCAATCGCAGTCGCAATCCCTGCTTTAATCAATTCAACGCCAACACCCGCAAACAGGTCCGAAAGAACGGCCTCGTCATTAAATACCCATTCCAATACTTCAATGCCAACCGCAACATAGCAGGAAAGTTTAAAACCTTTTATCGAGGATCCTCGAATGCCATATTTGCCTATTCCTACTTCAACCAATTGAGCATTTCGGATCCCATAACGAGTCCCTTTCAAGCGGTTCCGCAGCCCCGGATATCCCGTCAAAACGACATATTGCTTTCCGTTTTTAATCAAGATCCGAATCTTGGTTCCAAACCCGCCAATATCGCTGAGCAAACGACTGATGTTGTACGCATCGTAAGCGCCCAAGGCAGCGGGCACTCCCCAGGTAGTATTGACGAACGGATGTACGGTTGCGTTGTAGATGGATTGAGTGCCTCCCCAAAGACCATCCAGCATGCCCGGTTGCGTTCGGTAACAAATTTGCGGTGACTGTGTGCTGGGACTTGAGAAGGCATTGCGTTCTGCCATCATCGCGTTTGCGTCGTCCATGCTCAGGACGACCATTTCGCGTTGATTATTGTCCATGTCTCGGTCTAGCTGCTTGAGTTGTGTCTCACTCAAACTCATGACGAACTCCCTGTTTGCCTGTCTACTCGCCTTACGTGGCAAGCTCCTGTGGCGCAGGGTGCACTGACGGAAAAATAAAATCAAACAGGCGAATTGCCATCATTCCGAAGTGTTTCATTGCCTTGACAAAGAACTTTCAAGAGGTTTCCATCGCGGGCTTCAGGCCAATTTTTGCAGGATGCAACGCATGATATCGGAACTCATCGGGCAGATTTCCGCCCAGCATAATCGGCTCATCACCTTCGATTCCCCGTTGCCACCCGAACAGGAACTGCTCCTGGATAGTTTTGTTGGTGAGGAGGGGCTTTCGATCCTGTTCGAGTATGAGTTGCAACTCTTGTCCACCGATGCAACGATAGAACTAAAAAAGTTGATCGGCAAGAAAGTTACCATGGAAATAACCTTGGCCGATGGTGGCACAAGAATAATTAATGGTCATTGTTCGCACTTTAATCATGTTGGTGCTAACGGCGGTGTCGCCAACTACGCGGCCATGGTTGTGCCTTGGCTGTGGATATTGAGTCGACGTCGTGATTCGCGGATTTTTCAAGATAAAACCGTTGAAGGGATCATTAAAGAGGTTTTTTCTTATTACCTCAGCTTGGCAAGCTATGAGTTTAGATTAAGTAAACCTTTAAAGCCCGTCAGCTATTGCACGCAGTATCAAGAGTCTGACCTGAATTTTGTACTTAGACTCTTGCAGCAGGAAGGCCTGTTTTTTAATTTTGAGCACAGTAAAGATGATCATTGCATGGTCATTTTTGATGAAAGCCTTAATTTTGAGCCGTTACCTGGTCAGCCGATTATCCGCTTCCACGCGGCCTCAGTCACTGAAGACTCTGACTCCATTACCGAGTGGTCGTCACAGCGCACTCTCCACTCGACACGGCTGTCATTGAAGTCTTTTGATTACAAACAACCTAATTACCCAAACGAGGTGCAACTTCAAACCATCGCCAAGCAGGGCGATGTAGGGCAATACGAGGTATTTGAGTATGAGGGGCTGTACGGCTACTCGGATCCAGAACATGGGCAGCAAATTGCGCGTAATCGTCTGGAGGCGATGGAGGTACAGGGCAAAACCTTTAATGGCAAAAGTAACTGTCGTGCGATGCAGCCTGGTTACTATTTCGAACTGACCCAACATTACGATCATGACAAGGGAAAGGAAGAGGATCGGCAGTTTCTGCTTTTGAGCGTGAAACACTTTGGGCGTAATAATTATACCGGTGGCGGAGAGGCGTTCTACCAAAACCAATTTATTTGTATCCGCCGCAAGATCCCGTTCAAACCTCCGATGAGTACGCCGCGCGCTTTGATCAGTGGCCCACAAACTGCCATCGTTGTTGGTCCACGGGGCGAGGAGATCTACACCGACGAACTGGGCCGGGTAAAAGTGCAGTTCCACTGGGACCGCTACGGCGAGTTCAACGACAAGAGTTCCTGCTGGGTGCGTGTCGCGCAGTCCGGCGCCAGTGGCGGCTTCGGCAGCATCCAGATTCCCCGTGTGGGTGATGAAGTCGTGGTGGTGTTCCTCGACGGCAACCCAGACCGCCCGCTGGTCATGGGCAGCCTCTACAACAGCCAGAACACCCCGCCGTGGTCGTTGCCGGCGAACAAGACGCAGAGCGGGTTTCTGACGCGGTCGATGAAGGGCAACGGTGGTACGGCAAACTTCTTCCGCTTCGAAGACAAGGCCGGTGCCGAGCAGATCATCATGCACGCCGAGCGCAACATGGACACCGAGATCGAGGTCGACGAGACCCACAGTGTCGGCAGCAACCGCACGATCACCGTCGGTGGCACGCACACCGAGACCATCAAGAAAGATACGGTGATGAATGTCCAGGAAGGCTCGCTGACGATTCAGGTCGACAACCAGTTCATTCAGGTCAGTGCCAATCAGCACATCATTCTTCAGGTGGGGGACAGCAGCATTACGCTCACCCCGGATGGCATCGAGATCAAAGGCAAGACGATCAACACGGTCAGCACCGGCACGACCCAGATCACCGGTTCCGAGGTCAGGGTCAATGATTGAGGTAACGGCGCCATGACCAGAGTCAGTCTCTACGATCGTATTTCCGAAAAGCGTATTGCGCGGGAGGAAGCCGAACGCCTTGCGCAGCAGAACGCGCTCATCGTCCAGCCTGAGCCCGTGCCGGAACCCGAGCCTGTGGTGGCGCTGCAAGACACGCCCAGCAGTTTCACTTTCGGCGGTTTCAACCTGGCATTCCCGACGGGGTTCAATTTTCGCGAGGTCCAGACCACCCTCGAGTACCAGGGCGAGCCGGTCAGCCTGATGATCAGGCGTCTTGACGTGCAACAGGGGCAGACCCTGGAGCAGCATTTCGAGGCCGCGATGCAGGCGCTTCACCAGGAGCATCCGGACCTGCGCATCATCCGCCAACGTGATGTCAGCGTGGCCGGCAGTGCGGCGAAGGCCGTGGATGTGCATTTCAAGTCCGGTCACGCCGATCGCCACGCGCGGCTGGTGGGTGCCCTCGTGCCTGTCGCCGGGCGTGACGATGGGCAATGGCTGAGTATCGCTTGCGAGATTGATCCCGCCCGGCCCGCACTCAGTCTCTGGCTGGCTGATTTTGACGGCATGCTCGACGGCCTTGCCGTCCGCTGAACACCTGATTTTTTTGAATCAAGGAAGTTACCCAAAATGGATTATGAGTTGCAGGAAGGCAGCATCACGTTGCCGCAAGGTTTCCAGGACCGCACGGTCAACATGTTTGTGTTGGGGGCGAGTATTCCAGCGCCATTGAGCATCACCATTTCCCGGGACGCATTGCTGCCCGGCGAGGTACTCAAGGCCTACGTCGAGCGTCAGATCAAGATGCTCGCGTCCAGGCTGCGCGGCTACACGCTGCTGGGCAAGAAGGCCGTTGCATTGTCGACCACGGCGCCGATTGAAGGCGTGCAGATCGATGCGTACTACATGACTGATGGCCGACCTTTCTATCAGCGCCAGGCGGCGTTTCTGATCGAGCCTGGACGCGCGATCATTTTTTCCACCACAGCCCAGGCTGACTTCAGCAGCGAGCAGAACCAGAACTGGATTGACCTGCTGGCCAGCTTTCAGCCTCGCCAGCCCGGCGGCCCCAAGACCGACTCCAGCGCACAGGAGTAACGGCCATGTTCGAAGCCGCAAGGTTTGGCGATGAACTGTCGCACACCAGCGCCCTGGGCGGGTTTCTCATCGGCGCGGCGCTGGGCATCGCGCTGGTCGCCACGGTGGCGATCGCGACGTTCACCTGCGGGTTTGGCGTAGCCTTGTTGGCGGGTTTGGCCGCAGGCGTCGGAGGTAGCCTGCTCACCGCGGCCGGGGAGAAGATAGGCAGTCTGTTTTCTTCACCCGCGGGGACCATCGTCGCCGCGTCGCCCAACGTCTTCATCAACAGCCGCAAGGCTGCCCATGTCGAAAAAAGCACGGGCGCCTGCGACAAGCATCCCGGCCCGGTAAAGGTCGCCGAGGGTTCGACCAACGTCTTCATCAACGGCACGGCGGCCGCGCGCAAGGGCGACAAGCTGACCTGCGGCGCGACACTCTCCAGCGGCTCGTGGAATGTCTTCATTGGGGGCGGCACCTATCGCTACCTGCCGGTGGACGACGAGATTCCTGGTTGGCTGCGCACCACGGTCGACATCCTGATGGCGGTCGCCGGTGCAGCGGGTGGTATCGCGCAACTGATCAAGGCCGGGACCCAGGCCGGCATGAAGGCCATCATGCCCTGCGCGCTGAAGTTCACCGCCGGGTTCGTCGCTGGTGAGGTGGCCGCGCGTTACGTCGTGGGGCCGGCCATCGAACGTGCGGTGGGTGGTCTGATCGGCAACCCCGTCGACGCCACCACCGGGCGCAAGGTCATTACCGACGAAACCGACTTCAGCCTGCCGGGGCTGATGCCGATCCAATGGTCGCGCTTCTATGCCAGCGACCTGAGCATCGACAGCGTCCTCGGCAAGGGCTGGGTCCTGCCCTGGGAGCAAAGCCTGCGCCGCCGTGGCTCCTTCGTTTACCTCACCGACAATCAGGGGCGCAGCGTTCCGTTCGTGGACGTGCAGCCGGGGGAGCGCATCTACAACCCCCATGAACAGGTGTATCTGGTCTGCACCGAGGGCGGTCACTACCTGCTGCAAACCCTCGACAACAGCTTTTTCTACTTCGGCGAAGTCGCGGACGACAATGTCCCGGTACCGCTGCAGCGCATCGAAAACGCCCTGGGCCACTTCCTGCATTTCACCCGCAGCGCCGAGGGTACGCTCACCGACATCAGCGCCACCGGTGGCGTGCGGGTGCACCTGCATTACGACAACCCGCTGGGCCGCCTGACCGACGTCAGGCGCGTGGTCGACAACGAGGCCGTTGAAACCCTGGTGCAGTACCGTTACGACGACAACGGCCAGCTCGCTGAAGTGATCAACCGCAACGGCGATTCGCTGCGCCGTTTCAGCTACAGCGACGGCGTGATGGCCAGCCACAGCAACGCCCTGGGCCTGACCTGCAACTACCGCTGGGAACCCATCGACGGCCGGCAACGGGTAGTGGAGCACTGGACCAGCGATGGCGAGCGTTACCAGTTCCGCTACGACGTCAAGGCGCGCACCACGCGGGTCACCGACGGGCTCGGGCGCGAAGCCGAGCTTCACTACAACGCCGATCATCGCGTCACCGCCAGCCGCGACTTCGGCGGCGAGCACTACGTCATCGACCTCGATGACACCGGCAACATGACCGGCTTGACGTTGCCCGACGGCAACAGGGTCACGCTCAAGTACGACGAATACTCGCGCCTGCTCGAAGAGACCGACCCGCTCGGGCGCGCGATCAAATACCGCTATCACCACCTGACCCCGCTGGTCACCCAGGTGGACTACCCCGACGGCAGCACCTGGCAAGCCCGCTACGACGACAAGGGCAACCTCATCGCCGAAGTCGACGCCCTCGGTCACACCACCGAATACCTCAACGGCGACGACGGCCTGCCGCACACCATCATCGATGCGACCCGCAAGTCCAAATACCTGTGGTGGAACACCCTGGCCCAGGTCGAGCGCTTCCAGGATTGCTCGGGTAAAAACACCACCTACCGTTTCGATGAACGCCAGCACCTGGTCGCCGTCACCGACGCGCTGGGCCAGACCACCTCGCTGGAACGCAAGCCCGACGGCGAAGTGCTGCGCATCCATCATCCGGACGGCAGCAGCGAATCGTTCACCTACAACGCCCTCGGCCAGGTGATCAGCCATACCGACGGCAAGGGCCAGACCACGCGCCTGCTGCGCACCGCCCGGGGCTTGCCGGGCAGCCGTCAGGACGCCAAGGGCCAGCGCATCCGCTACGAATACGACCCGGCGATTCGCCTGACCGCACTGATCAACGAAAACAACGCGGCGTACCAGTTTGCCTACGACGCGTCCGACCGGCTGATCGAAGAAAAACGCATCGACAACCTGACCCGGCGCTTCAGCTACAGCCTCGGCGGGCACCTGACCCAAGTCGACGAAATTGGCTACGGCGAGCGCGGCGAACGGCCACAGCGCCGCACCGAATTCGAGCGCGATCGCATTGGCCGGTTGCTGGCCAAGCTCAATGGCGATGCCCGTCAGGACTACGTGTATGACGACGGCGACCGCTTGCTGTCGATCCAGCGCCAGCCGACCGCGCAGGGCAAGCAACTGGGTGTTAGCGAGGAAACGCTCGAATTCTCCTACGACCGGCTCGGCCGCCTGGTCCAGGAGACCACGGCGCAAGGCAACCTGTCCTACGACTACGACTCACTGAGCAACCTCACCACCCTGACGTTGCCCACCGGCCAGCACCTCAATCACCTGTATTACGGCAGCGGCCACCTGCACCAGCTCAACCTCGACGGCCAGCTGATCAGCGACATCGAGCGCGACGACCTGCACCGCGAAGTCCTGCGCACCCAGGGCGCGCTCACCAGCTGCTTCGGCTACGACGCCCTGGGCCGCAAGAGCTGGCAGTTCGCCTCGCGCCTGCCGGCGGAAAAGCTCTCGAAAATCCACAACCCCGGCATCCAGCCCGACCTGCTGGTGGAACACGCCTATAACCCGATCCACCGCCGCCACCAGTACGACCCGGCCGGCGAACTGACCCGCACCCTCGACAAACTGCGCGGCGAGATCAAGTACCAATACGAAGCCAACGGCCAGCTGCACAGCCGCGACACCGGCCAGTTGCTCGACAGCGAAGAATTCCGCTACGACGCCGCGGCGAACCGGCTGAATTTCAACACCAGCCAGTTTGACCACGTCAAGGACAACCGCCTCAAGCGCTGGCGCGACCAGGAGTATGCCTACGATGCGTGGGGCAACCTGATTGAAAAGCGCAGCGGCCTGGGCACGCTGCAGACGTTTGGGTATGACTGTGAAAATCGCCTGGTGCGGGCCGAGACGCTGGTCGATGGCAAGCTGGAAAGTACCGGTGCGTATCGGTACGACAGCCTGGGCCGGCGTGTGGCCAAGGTTTCAGAAGTCAACGGTCAGGCCGAGCAGAAGCGTTTCCTCTGGCAGGGCCTGCGCATGCTGCGCGAAGAGCGTCCGGGGCAGAGCCGTCTGTACCTCTATGAGCCGGGCAGTTATGCGCCGCTGGCGCGGGTCGATCAGGCGGAAGGTGAAGAGCAGCAGCTCTATTACTTCCATACCGACCAGATTGGTACGCCGCTGGAGATGACGGACCGAGAGGGGCGGATTGTCTGGCAGGCGACGTACAAGGCGTGGGGGGCGGTGGAAACGCTGGCGGTCAATGAAGTCGAGCAGAACCTGCGGTTTCAGGGGCAGTATTTCGACGACGAGACGGGGCTGCACTACAACACGTTTCGGTATTACGATCCGGAGGTGGGGCGGTTTGTTACGCAGGATCCGATTGGGCTGTTGGGTGGTAGTAATTTGTATGGTTATGCTCCCAACACAAACGGGTGGATTGATCCTCTAGGATGGTGTGTTACTACTAGCGTCAAGAGAGGGGGCGGAGGGCAGCCACTAAAAGCAACAGCCACTATTACTCCAAAAGATTTGGGAACGGGTACTGCGACTAATGCGTCATCCCGGGCTTGGGCCAGATTACTGGGTAATTCAGACGATGATGCCGGGCATATAATCGGTAAGCTACTTGGTGGTGCTGGAGGGAAGGATGGAGTTTTTCCACAGTTAAAAGGCATAAATCGCGGGCAGTTTAGAGACTTTGAGTCGGCCGTTGCTAACGCGGTAAAAAAGAAAGGTGCTGTAGATGTTGAGTTGAATTTTATCTATGGCAACGGTGGAACGCGACCAACATCGATAACCTATGATGTTTACCGTCAGGGTAGTAAAATACTCGAAGGAATTTTTGGGAATTGATATGACTGATAAAAATCGCACACTGCAAGCGTTAAAGGTTGTTAATGAATTTATGGTCGATATGAACTCTTGGGAAGTAGAGTTCTTCAATGTTCGAAAAGTAAATCTAGCCGAAGGCAGGGATGATCCCGCTATAAAAACTCGCTTTGGCGATAAGTTGGAAAAAGTACTGCAAAAATTTGCTTTGAAAGATAAAAGTAATTATGGCCGCTTGATAGATTTGGGTTGTACGAATCCTCCCACGTATGATCCACAGTCTGACGTCATAGAGGTTGTTTCTGTTAGCGACGATGAAGTCATTTATCAGATTCAACAAACTGTTGGGGTGGAGGTTACATCGCGAATTTTTGTGGTTTTTAAAGCTGGCGAATGGAAAATTAAAAAGAAAGAGAGTTTGGGGTATGACGATAAATGGAAGCGCTCGCCTTTATGATGTAAGAAGCTGAAATTGAGTTTTTTGCTTTGAGTGAGTCCTCAAAGAATTTTGAGAGCTTTCAGTCGCAGGTTTTTCTAGTGATGATAAACGCTCTTCTGTTGCTAAGAAAATGAGGGCTTTTTTCAATTTTTTAATGATCGTCAATCTCCTGTTTTGTTTGTAACTATCACAGATGATGATCGTGCAGAGGAATTTGAAAATAAGTCTGCAAAAATTCTTAATGGTGAACAGGTTTTTGACGGGTTTGTAAAGCGTTACAATGGTGAAGAGTAACAGTCTAACCACTTGCGAGTTGTTTTTTTTCAGGTTGCGTTATATGTGTTGCGGGTGATGGTGCAGAGGGCGTTGCGCTCGAGAAATCGTCGGACACTTTGTAAGTGTTCGACGATTTCTCGAAGATCTTCAAGGGCTTAGACATATGGTAGATGTAGCAGCAGTTAGAGATTGGGTCGAAAGTTCCCGATATAGTAGTCTTTTGGATTACGTAAAGAATGAAATGAGTTTTAATGTCGGAGATGAACCGGTTTCCGAAATTTTATTCAAGCATGATGTTAATAAGCTTGTTTTGGCCGATATGTCGATACAGGAGCTATCGGAAGCTGCTAGCCGTAACGTGGATTTCTGTAAATATTTGGCTGCTAAATTTTCGATTATTAAAGGTGCAGAGAATGAGCAAGAGGGAGGCGGGCAAGACGATAAAATTTTGGAAGAGTTGCCTTTCTACAGAAATTTTCTCAACTTACATCTGATCGAATTTTACATTTTGAGTGTTAGGCCGGATTTTTTGGATGTTTATTTGAAGTCTATTCGTATTCCTAATAGCAAAAAATATGCTGCTCAGCTAAAGAGGGCATTTACACTTAATAATTAGTTTTTCGGATGAAGAGGCTTTTTGGCTGGATATGTTTTGGGGTGGTTTAGCTCTTTAAAATTTTATGCTCAGAGTGGTTGTAGGTTTTCCTAGGGCACTCATTTTTACGATTTGGATTTGGTTTTCTGTACTACGGCAGCGGCCATCTGCACCAGCTCAACCTCGACGGCCAACTAGTCTATCGGTAAAGGGGTTAATCTGAAGTCGGCAGGAGGTTGTGGATGAAAAACATAGCAGAAATTGAGATATTTGAGCCTGGGATCGTTATTTTTGATCCGGTTGTGTTGAATGATTTTGTTATAAGTGTTGGCGTGACTTCAAATAACTTGTTCGACTGTTTTTTGAATAGTGAAGAAGTTGGGGGCGCGGTAACAGAAGGAGTGATTTTTCCTCTCTATCAAATTCCGGAAATGGAATACAGTATTTTTTTAAAAGGGGCAGGCCAAGAGTCAAGCTTAAGTGGGGCTGTAAAGAGATTTTGTTATTCTGGGATTCCGCTGAAAGTTGTTTCTGGGTTGATTGTTGTTGCTGATTTAAATGCGCTTTTGGATTGGGATAGTGAATTTTTTCTAGATTACAGAGGAACGTGTGTTGATAGTCTGGGAAATAATGATTATCTAGAAGTTGAGAGTGGCCTGTATGATTTGAGTATTAGTGGTTTCAGGGGGCTGAAAGTCCCGTTTGCTTCTCTGGGTTATGAGTTGGAGTTTAAGCCCGTAGGTCAGCTTCCGAAGCTTTCAAATGACGCTTCAACTGATGATTGGGATTTCTCGATTGCTTGAGTACATACGGGAGCTGAATGCGAGAGGTTTGTTGGCGGGGAAGGGAAATATGGGTGCACTGCAGATGTCGAAATCCGATCCGGAAGTGGCTAGCTCTGATCTAGAGTCGCTGGAAGACGAAATCGGGCATACGTTACCTGAAAGTTTTAAGGCTTTTTATTTAACTCATAACGGTGGAGTTGCAGATAGAGATTGGTGGGATAGTGGTGATGAATATGAGCCTATCCGAGTAAAAAAATTTAAAGCAGTTGCGGCTAGTGGTGCATTGGATGCAGCGGAGACAAAGTATTTAAACGGCTGTTTTGCTGTGATGGTTTCCAAGAAGGTGATACCTAATACCTTGCTGCCGTTTGCAACTGATGATGGTGGCAACTTTTTCTGTCTGGATTTGACCGATGGCAATGTATGTTTTTACGCAACTGATTCCTTTGAAGCGGATAGCAGTTATACCGCTAATCATGCAAAGGCCTATCGATGGCTTGCAAGTTCGTTTGCCGCTTTTGTTGATGGTCTAAAAGACGAGTCAGAGATTGATCTGTAAATTCAAGTTTTAAGTTCAGATGAACTGTGACTGGGGGCGTGATGGCCCGCACAGCGAGGCGGACAACGGTTGCCGTTTTCCGCTTTTTCACTAACGCCCGTCTGGATTACGGCGTTTTATAAAATAAACCACTAGGGAAGTAACCATCTCATGCAGCAATCATCCACGCCCGCTCCAACGGTGACAGGTCAACTGATCTCTACCTTCCGCCACGGCAAAGGCTTTCTGGTCTTCATGCTGTTTTTCGCAATCGTCCTGTTGTGCCTGGCGGGATTTGTGTTGTACCTGGGTACCATATTGCCGACGGGCAGTTCCGGGGCGAACACCAGCCGTGGTTCCAGCCCGCAGTTGCTGATCTATTCCGTCAGTGGCTTGCTGGTTGTCATTTCGGCAGTCTTGTTTGGACTTTATACGTGGCAGAAGAAGTTGCGCGGGACCCATTATGAGGTTTACGAACACGGGATTGTTGCTGTCAGTGGAAAGCGGCAACAATTTACGGCGTTTGCTGAAATGGAAGACCTGTATCTGTTCGGCTCGGGGCAGACGGCATTCACCGGCCTGATCACCAACCTGGCGTACCGGCGTAATGACAGTGAGCCATTTCACCGCGTCATCGAGTCGCTGAAAGGCTTTCAGGATTTTCAGCAACTGGTGCGCGAGTTGCACGTCCGTGAGCGTCTGCCGGTTGTGATGAACAAGCTTGAGTCTGGCGCTGTAGCGACTTTCAAGTATGTGCCGACCGGGCAGGTCTGGCGCAAGCGAATCGCGGGGGACTTCCTGAATGTCGTCACACAAACAATTATTGTGACACGCGAGTTTCTGGAAGTTGACGGACGTAAAGTCCCGGTGTCGACCCTTTCTTCAGTCGATTTAAATGTGTGGAGTGAGAAGGTCACTCTAAAAGACGAGGCTGGGAATCAGATTCTATCAACGGTATGCACCGGCATCATGAGCCATGACCTGTTCCTTACGACGCTGGATGTGCTGCTGGATGCTCAACGGGCAAGCAGCGGTGAGGCTGTCGAGAGCCTGGCCTGAGGGTTTCAGGGCACCGTCAGGCTGAACAACATAAAAAAACCGGCTGATCAGGCCGGTTTTTTTGTGGGACAGTGGTAGAACAACTTGTTCAGGCAGTGCGATTCTGGATCAGACGATCCGAACCGCCTTCGGCAACGCGGTTTTGCAGCAGTTTGTCAGAGCCACCTTCGGCAACGCGGTTCTGCAGCAGCTTGTCGGAACCGCCTTCAGCGACGCGGTTTTGCAGCAGTTTGTCAGAGCCACCTTCGGCAACGCGGTTCTGCAGCAGCTTGTCGGAACCGCCTTCAGCGACGCGGTTCTGCAGGAGCTTGTCGGAACCGCCCTCAGCGACGCGATTCTGCAGCAGTTTGTCAGAGCCACCTTCGGCAACACGTTTTTCCAGCAGGCGATCCGACCCACCTTCAGCCACACGATTCTCGATCAGGCGATCGGAACCACCTTCGGCCACACGGCTTTCAATCAGACGATCCGAGCCGCCTTCAGCGACCACAGGTTGAGCAGAGGTAGCGGCAAAAGCGTTAACTGCGAAAACCGAGAAAGCGATGCTGAGGAGGGTCTGGCGTTTCATGATCGTGTGCTCCGGGGGTGCTTATGGGTTGGTATGGAGCAGATGTTACGCCGGAGATTTTTTAAGAGAACTTCATTGAATCAATGGTGACTATCGATGCAGTCAATGGATGATTTGGTGATCTTTGAGAGGGAGCGATCCGATGATAGCGGCGTGTCATTCAACACTGATAGTGCCTGGTCCAACGCCATCGCGGGCAAGCCCGCTCCCACAGGTTTTTGTAGTGAACACAGGGTTCGTGGTGTTAGCGGGAAATAAGGCCGTGATCGATGGCGTACTTGACCAGCGCCGCCGGCTTGTCGATGTTGAGCTTGCGTCGAATGCTCAAGCGGTGTGTCTCCACGGTGCGCACGCTGATATCCAGTTCCCGGGCCATTTCCTTGTTGTTCAGCCCTTGTGCCATCTTCGACAGCACCTGGCTTTCCCTCGGGGTCAGTTCGTTGTCGGTGTTCCTGTCGGCGATCAGTCGCTGGGCGATTTCGGCGCTGTAGAAGGTGCCGCCGCTGCTGATGGCTTCGATGGCGGCGATGATTTCCCGTGACGGGGCGTTCTTGAGCACGTAGCCGCTGGCGCCGGAGCGCACCGATTCACTGACGTATTCGTAATTGTCATACATGCTCAGCACCAGCACCTTGAGCGACGGGTACTGGCTGCGCAGCACGCGGGTCAGCTCCAGGCCGTTCATGTCCGGCAGGCTGATGTCGACCAGCAGCAGGTCCGGATGGCAGCGCCCGACCATCTCGATGGCCTCGGCGCCGTTTTCCGCTTCGCCGACCATTTCCAGGGGTGACATCACGGCCAGTAGCGCCTTGATGCCGTCGCGGACCAGGGAGTGATCGTCGACCAGGGCGACGCGGATCGGGGAGGGCAGGTTCATCGCAGCTATTCACTCTTGTCGTTTTGGGCCGGGTCAGCGTTATGCGTCTGGTTTCATTGGCAGCCGTACGTCCAGCTCACTTCTGCCCGGCATCGAGATCAAATCGAAGCGCCCGCCAAAATGTTCGACGCGTTCGCGAATGTTACGCAAGCCAATGCCGGCCTGGCGACGTTCGACCTGGGCAACGTTGAAACCGATGCCGTCATCGACCACCGTCAGCCGCACCGATTGTTCGCAGCCGCGCAGGGTAATGGACACGTTTTTCGCCCGGGCGTGGCGTTCGATATTGGTCAGGCCTTCCTGCACGATGCGAAACAGCGCAACCGCGGCACCGTCGACCAGTTGGCAGTCGAATTCATTTTCGTCATAGGTCACGGTCAGCCCGCTGCGCTGCTCGAATTCCGCGGCCAATTGGCCGATGGCCGCCGGCAGGCCGAGGGTGTCGAGCAAGGATGAGCGCAGGTCGTGGGAGAGGCTGCGGACTTCACCGATGGCATCGCCCAGGCGCTCGGTGGCGTCTCTGAGCGTGTTCAAGCCCTTGTCGTGGGCTTGTCCGCTTTCCAGCAGATGGCTGGCCAGTTCGAACTGGAACTTGATCGAGACCAACACCTGGCTGATGCCGTCGTGCAGCTCGCGGGACACCCGCGATCGTTCTTCTTCCTGCAGACTGACGATGCGTTGGGTCAGGCGCTGCAGTTTTTTGTCCGCCAGCCGATGCTCGCTGACGTTGAGGGTCATGCCCGTGGCGAAGACGAACAGCACCGCGACGAGGGCAACCACGGCAATCGCCATCATGGTCTTGCGGATGCCCATGGCCACTTCGGCACGGGCCTGCTGGGTGGCGCGTTCGACGTCCTCAAGGTAGATGCCGGTGCCGAGCATCCAGCCCCAACGATCGAGCATCACCACGTAGGCGAGCTTGTCGGTGACCTGGCCGGAGGAAGGTTTGTTCCAGGCGTAGCGTTGAAAGCCTTCGCCCGATTGCGCGCTTTTGAGCAGCGCCTGAATCACCGGCAGGCCGTGGGGGTCTTTCATGTCCCACAGGTATTGCCCCACCAGCTCCGACTGCCGTGCATGCATCAGGCTGCGGCCTTCGCGGTCGTAGACGAAGAAGTAGCCGTTGATGCCGAAGCTGAGTTTGCGCAGTTCTTCCAGCACTCGTTGCTGGGCACGGGCATCGCCGTGGCCATCGTCGTACAGCGGCGCGATCAGACTTTGCGCCATTTCCACGTAGTTTTTCAGTTCCGCGCGCTTGCTCGCCAGAATGCTGTCTTGGATCAGTTGCGCCTGTTGATCGCCCAGTTGGCGGTTGAGGGAAATCACCAGCGCACAGATGACGGCAATGGCCAGCACCAGCGGCAGAATCCCGAGGGCGACGATCTTGTGTTTGAGCTGCATGGTTACTCCTGCCCGCGCGAGGGGCCGGCATGATATGCCAAAGATACGCCCTGTAGGAGCGCGGCGGGACGGAATGACTGATGGCGGGAACTCAGTCAGCTGCAACGCAACCCCTGTGGGAGCGGGCTTGCCCGCGATGACGGTCTGACAGCCGACATAGATGTTGAATGTTTTGGCCCCATCGCGGGCAAGCCCGCTCCCACAGGTCTACGTAGAACTACGTAGATGCCACGTACGTAGTAACGCGGATTTATTTGTGGACGGCATGCGCAGATATTGGGCCAGCTCCGCACCGCGGACACAATTATAAAAATTACCGCCGCAGTCACTGGCTGTCGGCAGGAGACCCTCTATGCCCCGTCTGGCTAAACACCTCGCCTGGTTTGCCGTGGCTGTCCTGGGAGCGATTGCGCTGAGTGTCGTGGCTCTGCGCCGCGGTGAAGCGATCAACGCCCTGTGGATCGTAGTCGCAGCCGTCGCCATCTACCTCGTTGCCTACCGCTATTACAGCCTGTTCATCGCCAATAAAGTGATGCAGCTCGACCCCAATCGGGCTACTCCGGCGGTGCTCAATAATGACGGTCTGGACTATGTTCCGACCAACAAACACGTCCTATTCGGTCACCACTTCGCCGCCATCGCCGGTGCGGGTCCGCTGGTCGGGCCGGTGCTGGCGGCGCAAATGGGCTACCTGCCCGGCACGCTGTGGCTGATCGCCGGCGTGGTGCTGGCCGGTGCCGTGCAGGACTTCATGGTCCTGTTCATGTCCACCCGCCGCAACGGTCGGTCCCTGGGCGACATGGTCCGCGAAGAAATGGGCCGCATCCCCGGTACCATCGCGCTGTTCGGCTGCTTCCTGATCATGATCATCATCCTCGCGGTGCTGGCGCTGATCGTCGTCAAGGCCCTGGCCGATAGCCCGTGGGGCATGTTTACGGTGATGGCGACCATCCCGATCGCGATGTTCATGGGCGTGTACATGCGCTACATCCGCCCGGGCCGCATCGGTGAGATCTCGGTGATCGGCGTGGTGTTGCTGCTCGGTTCGATCTGGCTCGGCGGGCAGATTGCCGCGGATCCGGTGTGGGCCAAGGCCTTTACCTTTACCGGTATCCAGATCACCTGGATGCTGATCGGCTACGGTTTTGTCGCGGCGGTGTTGCCGGTATGGCTGATCCTGGCGCCGCGTGACTACCTCTCCACCTTCCTGAAAATCGGCACCATCGTCGCGTTGGCCATCGGCATCCTGGTGACCATGCCCGAGCTGAAAATGCCGGCGCTGACCCAGTTCATCGATGGCACCGGCCCGGTATGGAAGGGCGGTCTGTTCCCGTTCCTGTTCATCACCATCGCCTGTGGTGCGGTGTCGGGTTTCCATGCGCTGATCGCTTCCGGCACCACGCCGAAGTTGCTCGCCAGTGAAGGGCATGCCCGTTACATCGGTTACGGCGGCATGCTGATGGAATCGTTCGTGGCCATCATGGCGATGGTTGCCGCGTCGGTGATCGATCCGGGCGTGTACTTCGCCATGAACAGCCCGGCTGCCGTGGTGGGCACCGATGCAGTTGCCGTTGCGCAAACCGTCAGCAGCTGGGGCTTTGCCATTACCCCGGAAGCCCTGCAAGCGGTGGCCCACGACATCGGTGAAACCACCATCCTGGCCCGTGCCGGTGGTGCGCCGACCCTGGCGGTGGGGATCGCGCAGATCCTGCACCACGTGTTGCCGGGCGAGAACACCATGGCGTTCTGGTACCACTTCGCGATCCTGTTCGAAGCGCTGTTCATCCTGACCGCGGTTGACGCCGGTACCCGTGCCGGGCGCTTCATGCTCCAGGACCTGCTCGGCTCGTTCGTGCCGGCCCTGCGCCGTACCGAATCCTGGACCGCCAACCTGATCGCCACCGCCGGTTGCGTGGCCATGTGGGGTTATCTGCTGTACCAGGGCGTGATCGATCCATTGGGCGGCATCAACACCCTGTGGCCGCTGTTCGGTATCTCCAACCAGATGCTGGCCGGTATCGCGCTGATGCTCGGCACCGTGGTGCTGATCAAGATGAAGCGCCAGCGTTATGTCTGGGTGACCTTGCTGCCAGCGGTGTGGCTGCTGATCTGCACCACCACCGCCGGCTTCATCAAGCTGTTCGACGCCAACCCGGCCATCGGCTTCCTCGCCCTGGCGAAGAAGTACAGCGATGCCCTGGCCAACGGTCAGGTGCTGGCCCCGGCCAAGGACATCACCCAAATGCAGCACGTGATCTTCAACGCCTACACCAACGCAACGCTGACCGCGCTGTTCCTGTTCGTGGTGTTCAGCATCCTGTTCTTTGCACTCAAGGTCGGTATTGCCGCCTGGGGCAGCAAGGAGCGTACGGATAAAGAAGCGCCATTCCAGGCCGTGCCGAATGCATAGGCGAGGAGGGCAGCATGTTCAATGACCTGAGTCGCCTCGGTAAATACCTCGGTCAGGCCGCGCGCCTGATGGTCGGCATGCCCGACTACGACAACTACGTCGAGCACATGCAGACCAAACACCCGGACAAACCGGTGATGGACTACGAAGCGTTCTTCCGCGAACGCCAAGAGGCCCGTTACGGCAGTAAAGCCGGACCGAAGTGCTGTTGAGTGAAACAAAAAAACCGGCTGAAAGGCCGGTTTTTTATTGTTCTTCACGCAATCCCGGGGAACACCGATACCTGTAGGAGACGGCTTGCTGGCGATGGCGGCCTCATGGCTGGCGTATTTTGTTGGTGGTGTACATATCC
>NZ_AKJJ01000066.1:0-14234 GCF_000282395.1 Pseudomonas sp. GM55
TGGCGGTCCCGGCCATTTTCGCGATCACGTCTTCCGGCAAGCCCACCTTGGCAATCGCCCGCTCGATGGCAGCGCTGCCCTGCTCCACTGTCACGCCTTCGGCCATGTCGAAGGCAATGCTTTCCGACGCGAACTGGCCTTCGTGGCTGACCCGATCGTCTTCCAGACTGTTTTCGTAATGCGCGATGGTCGATAGCGGGATCCGCGCACCGTCAGCCGTAATGACCTGAACCTGCTTGAGGGTGATCGGGTCCTGGGCGTACTTCGGATTGACCTCCATCACCACCTGATACTGGTTGAGGCTGTCGTAGATGGTCGAAATCTGCCGCTGGCTGTAGGCGTTGTTCAGCACCGCCGTGACCATGTCCATGTCGACACCCAGGCGCTTGGCCTGGTCACGGTCGACGATCAGGGTCACCTGCCGGGCACCGCGGCCTTCCCGTGCATCGATCGCCGTCAGCTCCGGCAAGGCCCTGAGCGCGGTGACGACTTTCGGATACCACTCGCGCAACGCCCCGAGATCCCCGCTTTGCAGGATGTACGAGTATTGCGAGGTGGTCTGCTCACGGCCACCACCGAATTGCAGGTCCTGGTCCGCCATGAGCATCAGTTGTGCACCGGGGACCTTGGGCATTTCCTTGCGCAGGCGTTCGATGACTTTCTGCGCGGATATGTTGCGTTCCTTGATCGGCTTCAGGCGCACCAGCATGAAGGCGTTGTTGGTGCCGTTGGTGCCGCCGATGAACCCGGCGACGCTTTCTACCGCCTCATCCTTCAACACGGCCCGGCGGAAAATCTCCATCTTCGGCTGCATCACACTGAACGACAGGCCGTCGTCGCCGCGCACGAAACCGATCAGCTGGCCGGTATCCTGCTGTGGCAAAAATGTTTTAGGAACAACAACATACAGCGCAATGTTCACGCCGATTGTCACAAAAAGACTGAGCAAGGTCAGGCGCTTGTGGCGCAGCACCCAGTCGAGACTGGTGGCGTATTTGCCGACCATCCAGTCGTTGGTCCGCTGGCTCCAGCGTTGCAGGCGGTTCTCCTGCCCGGGCGTATGCGGCTTGAGCCAGCGTGCGCAGAGCATTGGGGTCAGGGTCAGCGAGACCAGCAGCGAGACCACGATGGCCGCCGCCAGGGTGATGGAGAATTCACGGAACAGGCTTTCAATGATCCCGCCCATGAACAGGATCGACAGGAACACCGCCACCAGCGACACGTTCATCGACAGCAAGGTAAAACCGACTTCCTGGGCACCGAGGTACGCAGCCCTCATCGGCCGTACGCCTTTGTCGATGTGCCGAGAGATGTTCTCCAGCACCACGATGGCATCGTCCACCACCAGCCCGGTGGCCAGAATCAGCGCCATCAGCGACAGGTTGTTCAACGAAAAGCCGTAGAGGTACATCACGGCAAAGGTGCCGACCAGCGACACCGGCACCGCCAGGGTCGGGATCAACGAGGCGCGGAAGTTACCGAGGAACAGGAACACCACCAGAATCACCAGCGCCACGGCGATCAGCAGGGTCATTTCCGCTTCGTGCAGCGTGGCCTTGATGACGGGCGAGCGGTCCATGGCCAGGTTCAGCTTGACGCTGGCCGGCAACACCGCCTGCAACGCCGGCAACTGGGCCTTGATCTCGTTGACCGTCTCGATGATGTTGGCGCCGGCCTGTCGGTTGATCACCAGCAGCACCGCCGCATCGTCGTTGAAGAAACCGCTGTTGTAGCGGTCCTCGACGCCGTCGCTGACCTTCGCCACATCCTTGAGGCGCAGGGCCGCGCCGCCGTTGTAGTGGATGATCAGCGACTCGTAGTCCTTGGCCTTTTCCAACTGGTCGTTGGCCTGGACCTGCCACAGCCGTTGATCGTCTTCCACCGAGCCCTTGGGCCGGCGCACGTTGGCATTGGCGATGGTGTTGCGCACATCGTCCAGGGCCACGCCGTACTGGTTCAGCGACTGCGGTTCGAGCTCGATACGTACCGCTGGCAGAGAACTGCCGCCGATCTGCACCTCGCCGACGCCCTGCACCTGAGACAGGCTCTGGGACAGAATCGTCGAGGCCAGGTCATAGAGCTGGCCTTTTTCCAGCACATCCGAGGTCAGCGACAGCACCATGATCGGCGCCTGGGACGGGTTGACCTTCTTGTAGGTCGGCATGCTGCGCATCCCGCTCGGCAGCAGGTTGCGCGAGGCGTTGATGGCCGCCTGCACTTCCCGCGCCGCACCATTGATGTCACGGTCCAGATCGAACTGCAGGATCACCCGGGTCGAGCCCTGGCTGGACCGACTGCTCATGGTGTTGACCCCGGCGATGGCGCCGAAGGAACGCTCCAGAGGCGTGGCTACCGTCGACGCCATCACCTCGGGGCTGGCCCCGGGCAGGCTGGCCTGGACCACGATCACCGGAAAGTCCATCTGTGGCAGCGGCGACACGGGCAACAGGCCGAAACTCACGCCGCCCAGCAACATGATCGCCAGGCTCAGCAGCATGGTCGCCACCGGGCGCTTGATGAAAGGTCCGGAAAGATTCATGGCTGCTCAACCGCTTCCACGGACTCAGGCTTGCGGCCCCAGCGCCGACCGAGACGGTCGAAGTACAGGTAGATCACTGGCGTAGTGAACAGCGTCAGAACCTGGCTGAGCAACAGGCCGCCGACCATCACCAGACCCAGCGGCTGGCGCAGTTCCGCGCCGGATCCGGTGGCCAGCATCAACGGCACGGCACCGAACAAGGCCGCCAGGGTGGTCATCAGGATCGGCCGGAAACGCAGCAAAGCCGCCTGATAGATCGCCGTCTGCGGGTCCATGCCCTGATTGCGCTCGGCGTCGAGGGCGAAGTCGATCATCATGATCGCGTTCTTCTTCACGATGCCGATCAGCAGAATGATGCCGATGATCGCGATCATGCCCAGGTCATTGCCGCTGAGGATCAACGCCAGCAAGGCACCCACCGCCGCCGAAGGCAAGGTCGACAGAATGGTGATCGGGTGGATGTAGCTCTCGTAGAGCACCCCCAACACGATGTACATGGTCACGACCGCCGCCAGAATCAGCAGCAGCGTGCTCGACAACGAGGCCTGGAAGGCTTCGGCCGCGCCCTGGAACTGGGTCTGCACGCCAATCGGCATGCCGATGTCTTTCTGCACCTGTTCGATGATCTGCACCGCATGCCCCAGCGCCACGCCGGGTGCCAGGTTGAACGACATCATCACCGCCGGGAACTGGCCGATGTGGGTGATCGCCAGTTGTGCCTGGCGCTCTTCGATATGCGCCAGGCTGGACAACCGCACCTGACCGCCATCGGTGGTCTTGACGTGAATCTGGTTCAACGCATCCGGGCCGATCTTCTCGCCGGACTGCGATTGCAGCACCACGCGGTACTGGCTGGCCTGGGTGTAGATGGTAGATATCTGCCGCTGGCCGAAGGCGTCGTACAAGGCATCGGTGATGTTCGACACCGACACCCCGACCCGCGACGCCGCATCGCGGTCGATCACCAGATAGACCTGTAAACCCTTGTCCTGCAAGTCGCTGGCAACGTCGGTCAGTTCCGGCCGGTCGGCCAGGGCTTCGACCAGACGCCCGCTCCACAGGCTCAGCAACTCCGAATCCGGCGACGACATGCTGAACTGGTACTGCGTGCGGCTGACCCGGTCTTCAATGGTCAGGTCCTGCACCGGCTGCATGAACAGGCGGATGCCCACCAGTTTGTCCAGCTCCGGTTGCAGGCGGGCAATCACTTGCGTTGCGCTCAGGTCACGGTCGTGGTGCGACTTGAGGTTGATCAGCAACCGACCGCTGTTGAGGGTCGAGTTGTCGCCATCCACACCAATGTAGGAGGACAGGCTCTCGACGGCCGGGTCGGCCAGAATGACTTTGGCCAGTTCCTGCTGGCGCTCGCTCATGGCTGCGAAGGAAATCGATTGCGGCGCTTCGGAAATGCCCTGGATAACGCCGGTGTCCTGCACCGGGAAGAATCCCTTGGGCACCACCATGTACAGGAATACCGTCAGCGCCAGAGTGCCAATGGCCACCATCAGTGTCAGTGGCTGGTGTTTGAGCACCCACTGCAACTTGCGCCCGTAGGCGGCGATCATCCAGTCGATGAACGCACCGCTGGCCCGGTAGAAACGGCCCTGCTCGGCTTCCTTGGGTTCACGCTTGAGCAAGCGTGCGCACATCATCGGCGTCAGGGTCAGGGAAACGACCAGGGAAATCAGGATCGCCACCGCCAGGGTGATGGCGAACTCGCGAAACAACCGCCCGACCACATCCGCCATGAACAGCAGCGGGATCAGCACCGCAATCAATGACAATGTCAGGGAGATCAGGGTGAAACCGATCTGCTTGGCGCCTTTGAGCGCCGCGTTCAGCGGGCTGTCGCCCTCCTCGATGAAACGCGCAATGTTCTCCAGCATGACGATCGCATCGTCCACCACGAAACCGGTGGCGATGGTCAGGGCCATCAGGGTCAGGTTATTGACCGAGAACCCTGCCAGGTACATCACACCGAACGTACCGATCAGCGACAGCGGCACGGCCACTGACGGAATGATCGTGGCGCTGGCACGACGCAGGAACAGGAAGGTGACCATGACCACCAGGGCGATGGCGATCAGCAATTCGTGCTGCACGTCCTTGACCGAGGCGCGGATGGTCTGGGTGCGGTCGGTCAGCACCACCACGTCGAGGCCGGCCGGCAGGTTATCGGTGATGCTCGGCAGCAGGGCCTTGATCCGGTCCACCACCTCGATCACGTTGGCGCCTGGCTGGCGCTGGATGTTCAGCAGTACCGCCTGGTTCTCGTTGGCCCACGCAGCGAGTCGCTCGTTCTCGGCGCCGTCGACGATTTCCGCCACGTCCTTGAGCCGCAACGGCGCGCCGTTGGCGTAGGCCAGAATCAGGTTGGCGTAGTCCTTGGGCGACGTCAGCTGATCGTTGGCATCGAGCATCGAGACCCGGGTCGGGCCGTCGAAGTTACCCTTGGGCTGGTTGACGTTGGAAGCGCCGATCAGCGTGCGCACATCCGACAGGTTCAAGCCGTTGGCCGCCAGGGCCTCGGGGTTGACCTTGATCCGCACGGCCTGGCGCTGGCCGCCGGCAATGCTGACCATGCCGACACCGCTGATCTGGGCGATTTTCTGCGCCATGCGTGTATCGACCAGATCATTGAGTTTGGGCAGCAGCATGGTTTTGGAGGTGATGGCCAGCGTCAGCACCGGTGTATCTGCCGGGTTGACCTTGTTGTACACCGGCGGTGCCGGCAAGTCCTTGGGCAACAGGTTGGTGGCGGCGTTGATCGCCGCCTGCACCTGTTGCTCGGCCACATCCATGTTGATGTCGAGGCTGAAACGCAAGGTCAGCACCGACGCACCGCCAGAACTGGTGGAAGCCATTTGCGTCAGGCCGGGCATTTGCCCGAACTGCCGTTCAAGCGGCGCGGTCACCGCACTGGTCATGACGTCCGGGCTTGCACCGGGATACAGGGTCATGACGCGAATGGTCGGGTAATCGACCTGAGGCAGCGCCGAAACCGGCAGCAACCGATAAGCGATGACACCGGCCAGGATAATGGCCAGCATGCTCAGCGTGGTGGCTACCGGGCGAAGGATGAACAGCCGCGAGAGATTCATGCGCCGCCCTTTTTCGCCTTGTCGGTGGTCGCGGGCTCAGCCGCGTCGGCCGCCGACTTGCCTTGCAGCTGTTGGGTTGGCGTGGCCGGCACATCCTGACTGTCGTTGACCACCTCCACGTCACTGCCGTCCTTCAAGCGGTCAGTACCTTCCAGCACAATCCGGTCACCCGCCGACAGGCCTTCGGTGACCACGGTGTTCAGGCCGTCGCTGGCGCCGACTTTCAACTGACGGATCTTGACCTTCCTGTCACCATCCAGGGCATAGACGAACGTGCCGTTGGTGCCGAACTGGATCGCGGCGGAAGGCGCGAGCACTACGCCTTTGAGGGTGTCGGCCAACAGGCGCACATTGACGAACTGGTTGGGGAACAGCGACTGATCGCGGTTTTCGTAGCGGGCCTTGAATTTCAGGGTGCCGGTGGTGACGTCGATCTGGTTATCCAGGCTCTGCAATACGCCGGTGGCTTGCAATTTGGTATCACCGCGATCCCAGGCTTCAGCCGGCAATCTGGCGCCGCTGCGATAACGGGCAAGCACGGTGTCGAGGCTGTTTTCCGGGAGGGTGAACGCCACGCTGATCGGCTGGGTCTGGGTGATGATCGCCAATGCGGTGGTGTCGTTGGCGGCGACCAGGTTGCCGACGTCCAGTTGACGCAGACCGACGCGACCGGTGATCGGTGCGCGGATCCTGGTGAACTCGAGGTTGAGCCTGGCGTCGTTGACCGCGGCCTGATTGGTCTTGACCGTGCCCTGGAACTGACCGACCAGCGCTTCGGCGGTATCCAGGGTCTGTTTGGCAATACTGTCTTCGCGGTATAGGCCGCGATAGCGCTCGACGTCGACCTGGGCGTTTTTCAGCTGTGCCTGATTCTGCAGCAAGGTGCCTTCAGCCTGAAGCAAGGCGTTCTGGTAAGGGCGCGGGTCGATTTCGGCCAGCAGGTCGCCCGCCTTGACCATCTGCCCTTCTTCGAAATAGATCTTGACCAGCTCACCGCCGACGCGGCTGCGGACATTGATGGTGTTGAGCGCCGTGACCGTACCCAGCGCCTTGAAATACAGCGGGAAGTCACCGATGACTGCCGGCGCCACTCGCACCGGTACCGGCCCGGACGCCCCGCCGAAACCCGGACGCATCCCCCCCGGTCGGCCCGTATGCCCGGCGACGGCTTTCTGCCCCGCTGCCTCTTTGGGTGCAGCGCTGCCGGGCCAGAATTTCCAGCACAGGGCGGCGATGACCAACAGGACAAGCAGGCCGAACAGCCAGCGACGGGGACTACGGGAAGCGGAGGATTGCATTGAGTGACCAACCATTGGGCGCGTGGGCTTTTTTTACATGAGACTGAACGATAAGCACTGGCGGGTTTTAAGCAAAGCGCCTTTACCGGCAATTTACCTTTGGCTTACGTAACAGGAGAGATATCCAAGACACTGAATCACAAATGAAAACGGCCTGGACAGGGCCAGGCCGTTAAACATTGTAAAGCCAGGCTTATTTCAGAACAGCAAGCGCCGCTTCATAGTTCGGTTCGTCAGCGATTTCGCCAACCAGTTCGCTGTGCAGCACGTTGTCGTTTTCGTCCAGCACCACCACGGCACGGGCGGTCAGGCCTTTGAGCGGGCCGTCAGCGATGGCCACGCCGTAGTTCTGGATGAATTCGGCACCGCGCAGGGTCGACAGGTTCTGTACGTTTTCCAGGCCTTCGGCACCGCAGAAACGCGCCTGGGCGAACGGCAGGTCAGCGGAGATGCACAGCACGACAGTATTGTCGACGCTGCCGGCCTTGGCGTTGAACTGGCGCACGGAGGTGGCGCAGGTCGGGGTGTCTATGCTTGGGAAGATGTTCAGCACTTTGCGCTTGCCGGCAAAGTCCTTCAGGGTGACGTCGGACAGATTGCCGGCAACCAGGGAAAAGGCTGGCGCCTTGGAACCGGCTTGTGGCAGTTGGCCGTTGACTTGAACCGGATTGCCTTTAAGAGTGACTTGAGCCATGAACGGAGTCCTTCTGACGTTGGTGTGGAGAGTTTTGACGAGGCCGAAGTTAACCACGAAATTGTCCGACGACCTATGGTCAAACATAAATTGTCATGTATCAGCACACAAAATTGGATACACGTGCTTACCCATACACCAAAAGACCCTGTGGGAGCGGGCTTGCCCGCGAATGCGGCAGCACATTCAGCATCGCCGTGACTGACAGATCGCTTTCGCGAGCAAGTTCGCTCCTGCAGGGGCCAGCGGTGCTATCTGAGCAACCGCAACATATTGCGATGGCGCGCCTCGAAAATCCGTCGCATGTAGCCATTGACCAGCAACCACTCCATTGGCGAGCCGCCGATCGCCGAATATGTCACCCGGTCGGTGTATAGGGTACCGCCCTCTCCCGCCGCGACCCGATGTTCATGACGAAAGGCGCGCATCGGCCCGCTGAGCATTTCATCGATGAAATGAGCATCGCCCACCTCCCGTATGACCACCGTCCAGTTCGACGGAATGATATTGAACATCCAGTGCCGAAAACGAAACTCGCGCCCCACCTCTATTCGCAAGTTACTCAAGTCGACATCGCCCAGCGGTGTGATGCGTTCGGGGAAGATTTTCGGGAAATTCACGCCTTCGAGGCAGAAGTCGAGGACTTGTGCAGGTGCGCGGTTGGGGATGAAAGTCGTGAGTTCCAGGACAGGCATGGGCAGTGGCAATCCATTGGCCGGGGGCCCCGCAGGCTACCATCTCACTAAAGCCCCATGCATCCCCTTGGGCTATCGCAAAACCTGTTGCAGTTTTCTTTTAGAGAATTGTCGATTCAGACGCTGATCATTCGACTATCAAGTAACTCACTCAACCCCAATGGAGAAAAGCCATGCGATTCATGATCATCATCAAAGCCAGCCAGGACTCCGAAGCCGGCGTAATGCCCAGCCAGGAACTGCTGACCGCCATGGGCAACTACAACGAGGAATTGGCCAAGGCCGGCATCCTCCTCGCCGGCGAAGGCCTGCACCCCAGCAGCAAAGGCGCCCGCGTGCGCTTCAGCGGCGACAAACGCACGGTCATCGACGGCCCCTTCGTGGAAACCAAGGAGCTGATCGCCGGTTACTGGCTCTGGCAGGTGAAGTCCAGGGAAGAAGCCATCGAATGGGTCAAGCGCTGCCCCAACCCGATGCCGGGCACCGAAGCCGAGATCGAGATTCGCCAGGTGTTCGAAGCGGCGGATTTTGGTGAGGAGTTCACCCCGCAATTGCGGGAGCAGGAAGAGCGGGCGTTTGGGCAGGGGAGGAAGTGCTGAACACTTCATTGATCGGTCGTTAGTAACACTGTGGCGAGAGAGCAAATACTCTCGCCACAAAATCGGCTGCGAGGTATTTCGCCAAGGACACCTATCAGTTCTGCTAGTAGACAGCACCTTGGACAAAGATAAGGCTGTACATCTCTGCCCAAAGGATCTTCGGGAGCATTGGTAATGCGCGAAATCAACCTTTGTTGTTACGCTTACGACCCACTGGATCAGCTTGTCGGTACTTCAACACAGACGGATGCCAAAACTCAGCGATTTTATTGCAAACGCCGGCTGACGTCAGAAATCGGCGAACGATTGAAATACTCGATATTCCAGCACGACAATCACCTGCTCGCAGAACAGCAGTTCGACGAGACAACAGCGAATACCAGGTTACTTGCAACTGATCAGCAACGATCTGTCATGCATACCGTTTCCTCTCAACCGACTCGGCATGTCGCCTACTCCCCCTACGGTCATCGGCCCCCTGGCAGCGGCTTGCTGAGCTTGCTGGAATTCAATGGCGAACGACGAGATCCTGCGACTGGATTTTATTTGTCAGGTATCGGTTATCGGGGATTCAATCCCGTGTTGATGCGTTTCAACAGTCCGGATAGTTGGAGTCCTTTCGGGAAGGGAGGTTTGAATCCGTATGCGTACTGCTTGGGAGATCCGGTTAACCGGAGAGACCCAAATGGTCATTTTTCTTTCTGGAGTCGTTTCATCAGACTTGTTGATGAAATGCCTGGACCCGCGCGCAACGTTACATCGCGATTACCAACGCCAACCACTCCGAGACCTCGCATAGCATCGAATCCAATCTCGGCAACGATAGGAGTCTCCGAAACAGCACAAGAACCTATCAACTTTGCCTTCAACTATCGGCCGTTGCGTGAAAACCCGAGAATCGAGCACAGAACCGGAATGACAGGGTCACTTGATTCAATCGCCGCCTCCCATTCGACCAGCTCACTGGATTCAGCGTCCTCGCTGGGATCTCGTCGATCCTTCGGATCAAGCATTTCATTGAGCTCATCCGGATCAAACAGCTCTACTGCGACAGCTTCATCCCGTTCTACAAGAGGATCTGTTTCGACGGATTCGGATTGGTCCGGTTCAGGTAGACGCATCGACAGCGAATGGGGGTCAAATGAATCGATGATCCCGGTTTCATCATATTCATCAGGATCCGCTCCTCGCGTGACTTTTGAGGACACACTGTTGACACTGGGTCCTCAAGGAAATGTTGTTTACGTTCGGGACTTCATCCCTCAACGTGCCTCACGAATCAGGCGCTTATCCAATCCGTAAATGCGATTGGCTTTCCTTCAAGCGCAGCCTGCTTTCTGGAAGGCCTGCTGCGCTTTCCAATGATGCCTACACGCAGAACTTTGCCTGATCGAACCTCAATCTGGCGATGTTGTATCAGGCCAGCGGCCGCAATGCCGAAGTCGAAGGATTCCTGCGCGCAGCCCTGCAACGCGATCCGGATTTCTTCCCGGCGCTGGTCACCCTGGTGCAATGGCTGGAGGCCAACGGCCGCAATCAGGAAGGCCATGCCCTGCTGGCGCAAAGCCTCAAGGACCGCCCCGATTCAGGCCTGCTGCAACACACCCAGGGCCTGGCGCTGATTCGTGCGGGCCACACCGCTGAAGCCATGCCGTACCTGCGCAAGGCCGCGCAACTGGAACCACAGAGCGGACAGTTCGGTTATGTACTGGCGGTGGCCCTGCATGACAGCGGCAAGATCGAAGAGGCGTGTGCAGAACTGGAACGGCTGTTGAAAAAACAACCGGCGAACCGCAATGCACGGCTGTCGCTGATCCAGTATTACCTGGACAACGGGCAGGAACCCAAGGCACAGGTGTTGCTGCAAGGCTGGAAGAAATTGAACATCGGGGATCCGGCGTTGAAGTGCCGGGAGACTCTTGTAGGAGCGAGCTCGCTCGCGATGGAGTCAAAGCCGACGCGTTTATCCAAAGAGCTCGCGTTTTCGTTGAGGTCCATCGCGAGCGAGCTCGCTCCTACAGGGGTTATCCGCGGCGCCTGAACAACGGCCGCGGCTCAATCACCGAACGCCCGTACAACACGCTCATCCCCGCCAGTCCCTTCAATGCATCTTCTGCGGATTTGTCTTCACGCACGGCAAAGCTGTCGAAACCGCATTGGCGCATGTGGCTGAGTTGATCGCGCAAGACATCGCCGATGGCGCGCAACTCCCCGGTCCAGCCCAGTCGTGTGCGCAGCAGATACGCCTGGCTGTAACCGCGCCCATCGCGAAAGCTCGGAAAATCCAGGGCGATCAGTGGCAATTGATCAAACCAGGGCTTGAGGGTTTCCTCCTCATCGTCCGGCCCCAGCCACACTGCATTTCGCTGTGGACTTTCCAGCCAGCGGGCCAGCGGCAGGATCGCCTTGCCCACGGGTGATGGCGGTGCCAGATCCCGAACCAGCATCCACGGATCATCCGCATCGATGCGTGCCTCACCCTTTTCCAGCCGTAACAGATTGATCACGCCGAAACCTCCACCGCTTGCGGATAAACCGCCTCCTTGAACGGCTCCAGGCCGATACGCTGCAACGTGTCGACCAATACTTCCTCGCTCTCGCGGTAGCGCACGAAGGTGTCGACAATGCGCTCGATCACCTCGGGCACTTGCGCGGCGCTGAAGGACGGGCCAATGACCTTGCCCAGCGCACTATTCTTGCCTTGGGCGCCACCGAGGGTGATCTGGTACCACTCGCTGCCGTTTTTATCGACACCCAGAATACCGATGTTGCCGATGTGGTGATGACCGCAGGCATTCATGCAGCCGGAAATGTTGAGGCTGATGTCACCCAGGTCATGCAGGTAGTCGAGGTCTTCGAAGCGGGCCTGAATGGCCTGGGCGATGGGGATCGACTTGGCATTGGCCAGCGCACAGAAATCGCCACCGGGGCAGGCGATGATGTCGGTCAGCAAACCAATGTTGGCGCTGCCCAGATTGTATTCGCAGGCCAGGCGCCATAACGCGAACAGCTCGGCCTTGGGCACGTCCGGCAGGACGATGTTTTGTTCATGGGCAATGCGGATTTCGCCGAAACCAAAGCGCTCGGACCATTCGGCAACCGCTTCCATCTGCGTGTCCGTCACATCGCCCGGTGGTGCAGCGATGCCGGGCTTGGTCGACAGCACGACGCTGGCATAACCGGGTACTTTGTGCGGCTGCACGTTACGCTGCACCCAACGAGCGAACGCAGGGTTTTCCGCCAGGTGCGTGCCGAAATCCAGCTGGATGCTCGCCAGCTCGCGGTACTGCGGGCCGACGAATGCACTGGCCACTCGCTCGTATTCAGCGTCGGTCAGTTGCGCCGGGCCGTCCTTGAGGTACTGCCACTCTTCCTCCACTTCCCGGGCGAAAGCTTCGATGCCCAAAGCCTTGACCAGAATCTTGATCCGCGCCTTGTACTTGTTGTCCCGTCGGCCATGGCGGTTGTACACGCGCAACACCGCCTCGACGTAGGACAACAAATGTTGCCATGGCAAGCCTTCGCGGATCTGCAGACCGAGGATCGGCGTGCGCCCCAGACCGCCGCCGACGATCACCCGCAGGAGCATTTGCCCGTTGTCGCCGGGATAAAGATACAGGCCGATGTCATGCATCATGATCGCTGCGCGGTCCTGTTCGGCCGAGCAGATGGCGATCTTGAATTTGCGCGGCAGGAACAGGAATTCCGGGTTGATGGTCGACCACTGTCGCAGGATCTCCGCCAAGGGGCGCGGGTCGATCATCTCGTCGGAGGCGACCCCGGCAAAGGCTTCGGTGGTGATGTTGCGTACGCAGTTGCCAGAGGTCTGGATCGCGTGCATTTCCACCTGGGCCAGGCGCTCGAGAATGTCTGGCACCTGGGCCAGTTCGATCCAGTTGAACTGCATGTTCTGCCGGGTGGTGAAGTGGCCGTAGCCGCGATCGTAATCCCGGGCGATGCTCGCCAGCGTGCGCATCTGCCGGGCACTCAGCGTGCCGTAAGGAATGGCCACCCGCAGCATATAGGCGTGTTTCTGCATGTACAGACCGTTTTGCAAGCGCAACGGCAGGAATTCTTCCTCGCTCAGCTCACCGGCCATGAAACGTTCGACCTGATCGCGAAACTGCGCAACCCGCTCGAACACCAGCGCCCGGTCATAGTCGTCGTACTGATACATCTGGCTACCTCATCAGGATTAGGCACAGAACCCTGTAGGAGCGAGCTCTGCTCGCGATGAACCTGAGGGCGCCACGGGGTGTCAGGCTTCGCGCGTTATCGTTCACGACCATCGCGAGCGAGCTCGCTCCTACAGGGGGGGCGTTTTGAGGTAGTGACTATGGACCGGTGCTAATCCGCATTACAGATTCAGCTGACTGTGAAAAAACCATATCAGGGCAAGACCAGCAGGACTATGGCCACTTTTTATCTGATCTGCATAAATGAATTTTTCCTGATCCTGTTTTGTTTTTACCGGTGTTCCTACAGTGCACGGCATTGCAACCGTGGAAGCATTGAGCATGAGCACAACTACTATCAGTCAGGCCTATAACTACAAGGTCGTGCGCCAGTTCGTCGTGGCGACTGTCTTCTGGGGCGTCGTGGGGATGGCGATGGGCGTGTGGATCGCCTCGCAACTGGTATGGCCGCAGATGAATCTTGACCTGCCGTGGACCACCTTCGGCCGATTGCGCCCGTTGCACACCAGCCTGGTGATTTTCGGTTTTGCCGGCAGCGCGCAATTTGCCGCCAGTTACTACGCGGTACAGCGTACCTGCCAGGTGCGGCTGTTCTCCGACAAGCTCGCCGCGTTCACCTTCTGGGGCTGGCAATCGGTGATAGTGGTGATGCTGATCAGCCTGCCGCTGGGCTACACCACCACCAAGGAATACGCCGAGATCGAGTTCTCCGGCGCGGTGTGGATGACCGTGGTCTGGGTAGCCTACGCCATCGTGTTCTTCACCACCCTGGTGCAGCGCAAGACCAGACACATTTACGTCGGCAACTGGTTCTTCGGCGCGTTCATCGTGGTGATCGCCATGTTGCACGTGGTCAATCACCTGTCGATTCCAGTGAGCTGGTTCAAGTCCTATCCGGTGTATTCCGGCGCCACCGACGCCATGGTCCAATGGTGGTACGGCCACAACGCGGTGGGTTTTTTCCTGACCACCGGTTTCCTGGGGATGATGTACTACTTCGTGCCCAAGCAGGTCGGGCGCCCGGTGTATTCCTATCGCCTGTCGATCGTGCACTTCTGGGCGCTGATCACCCTGTACATCTGGGCCGGCCCGCACCACTTGCACTACACCGC
>NZ_AKJJ01000067.1:0-2706 GCF_000282395.1 Pseudomonas sp. GM55
TTACCTTCAGCGAAGCGGTGACTGGGTTCACCAATGCGGACCTGACCATCGCCAACGGCACCTTGACTGCAGTCAGCAGTAGCGACGGTGGCATCACCTGGATCGCGACCTTCACCCCGACCAGCGCCATCACCGACACCAGCAACGTCATCACCCTGGATAACAGCGGTGTGACCAATGCCTCGGGCAATGCCGGCAGCGGCACCACCGATTCCAACAACTACGCCATCGATACTGTGCGCCCGACAGCCACCATCGTGGTTGCGGACTCAGCGCTGGCGGTGGGGCAGACATCGGTGGTAACCATCACCTTCTCCGAGGCGGTGACCGGCTTCAGCATCGCCGACCTGACGGTGAGCAACGGTACCCTGAGCAGTCTGAGCACCAGCGATAACATCACCTGGACCGCCACTCTGACGCCGGCGGCGAGCATCACCGATACGACCAACGTGATCACCCTGGACAACACCGGGGTGGCCGATGTGGCCGGCAACACCGGCAGCGGCACCACCGATTCCAACAACTACGCCGTCGACAGCCAGCGTCCGACGGCCACCATTGTGTTGAGTGATTCGACCCTGAAACCGGGGGAAACTGCCCTGGTGACCATCACTTTCAGCGAAGCGGTGACGGGGTTCGACAACAGTGATTTGAGTGTCGCCAACGGTACCTTGAGCGCGGTGAGCAGCAGCGACGGTGGCATCACCTGGACCGCAACCTTCACCCCGACTGCCGGGGTTACCGATGCCAGCAACCTCATTACCTTAAGCAACAGCGGCGTTTCGGACCTGGCCGGCAACACCGGGGCGGGCACCACCAACTCGGCCAACTATGTGGTGGAAACCCAGGTGCCGACGGCCACCATCGTCGTCGCCGACAATGCCCTCAAGATCGGTGAAACGTCGCTGGTGACCATTACCTTCAGCGAAGCGGTGAGCGGTTTCAGCAATGCCGACCTGACCATCGCCAACGGCACCTTGACCTCCGTCAGCAGCAGCGATGGCGGCATCACCTGGACGGCGACCTTCACACCTTCCGCCAGCATCAATGACACGACCAACCTGATCACCCTGGATAACAGCGGTGTGACCAACGGCTCGGGCAACGCCGGCGTCGGCAGCACCAACTCCAACAACTATGCCATTGACACCGTGCGCCCGACGGCCACCATCGTGGTCGTGGACTCGGCGCTGAAAATCGGCGAAACCTCGCTGGTGACCATCACCTTCTCCGAAGCGGTGAGCGGTTTCACCAACGCCGACCTGACCATCGCCAACGGTACACTCACCGCGGTGAGCAGCAGTGACGGCGGCATCACCTGGACGGCGACCTTCACACCTTCCGCCAGCATCAATGACACGACCAACCTGATCACCCTGGACAACACCGGGGTCAGCGACCTGTCGGGCAACGCTGGCAGCGGCACCACCGACTCCAATAACTTCGCCATCGACAGCCAGCGCCCGACGGCGACCATCGTGTTGAGCGATTCGACTCTGAAACCGGGGGAAACCGCCCTGGTGACCATCACCTTCAGCGAGGCGGTGACGGGTTTCGATAACAGTGACTTGAGCGTCGCCAACGGAAACTTGAGCGCGGTGAGCAGTAGCGACGGCGGCATCACCTGGACCGCAACCTTCACCCCGACGGCGGGGATTACCGACGCTAGCAACCTCATCACCCTGAGCAACAGCGGCGTCTCGGATCTGGCCGGCAACACCGGGGCGGGCACCACCAACTCGGCAAACTATGTGGTTGAAACCCAAGTGCCGACCGCCAGCATCGTGATCGCCGACACGGCGCTCAAGGCCGGCGAAACGACCCTGGTGACCATCACCTTCAGTGAGGCGGTCAGCGGATTCAGCAATGCCGACCTGACCATCGCCAACGGTACATTGAGCAGCGTCAGCAGCAGCGATGGTGGCATCACCTGGACGGCGACCTTTACACCCACCGCCAACATCACCGACGCCAGCAACCTGATCACCCTGGATAACAGCGGTGTGACCAACGCCTCGGGCAATGCCGGCAGCGGCACCACCGATTCCAACAACTACGCCATCGACACCCAGCGCCCTACCGCCACCATCGTGGTCGCCGACAATGCCCTGAACATCGGCGAAACCTCGCTGGTGACCATCACCTTCAGCGAAGCGGTGACCGGTTTCAGCAACGCCGACCTGACCATCGACAATGGCACCTTGAGTGCGGTGAGCAGCAGCGACGGCGGCATTACCTGGACGGCCACCCTGACACCGTTGGCGGCCATCACCGACACCAGCAACCTCATCCAGCTCGATAACAGCGGCGTTCAGGATGCGGCGGGCAATGCCGGTAGCGGCACCACCGATTCGAACAATTACACGATCGACAGCCAGCGCCCGACCGCCACCATTGTCATGGCCGACACCGACCTGCATCCCGGCGAAACGACCCTGGTGACCATCACCTTCAGCGAAGCGGTCAGTGGTCTGGACAGTTCTGATCTGAGCGTCGCCAACGGCACCTTGAGCGGGTTGAACAGCAGCGACGGTGGCGTCACCTGGACCGCGACCTTTATCCCGACGGCCGCGATCACCGACACCAGCAACCTCATCTCCCTGGACAATAGCGGTGTCACCGACGCGGCAGGCAACGCCGGGAACGGAGTGACCAACTCGGTGAATTACCTGGTACAGACCAGCGTGCCGACCGCCAGCATCGTGA
>NZ_AKJJ01000068.1:0-42440 GCF_000282395.1 Pseudomonas sp. GM55
CCGGCGATGCCTGCCGGGTGTGGCGGCTGGCCGATGGCGAACTGCATCGGGCGGGCGGGCGGATCTGGTGGCTGTCCGGCTGCTGGTTGCGTCCGCTACCCGCCGCTGGCGCGTGGCAGGACCCGGCTTCACCGCTGGCAATTGCGGACAACGGTGTGCTTTCGCTCACCGGGCAAATCCCCGATGGCCCGTTACAGATCCGCTATCGTGAAGGGGGAGAGATCATGGCTTTGCCTGGTCGCGGCCATCGGGACCTGAAACGTTTGCTCAATGAAAGCGGTGTACCGTCCTTCGTGCGCGGCAGATTGCCGCTGCTCTACAAAGAGGGGCAATTGCTCGCGGTAGCGAACCTCAAGGGGCTTGATGGTAGTGTGATCGGCGACTGGCATTTGCATTGGCAGCCACTGAACGAAGATCAAGGTTTGAGCTGAAAGGGGCTTTCCGGTAGACTACGCTCCCTTCTTGATACAACTTCTGTGGATTCGCCTGAATTGCAGGAGTTGCCGATTACCAAGCAGTCTTTGCTGGGCGATTCCAAAAAATGTGTAGCGAGCAACGAACCGGTGATTCTTTTTCCGGTCTGTCCCAACGCGGCGGTTTTTTTGAAAGGTGCACTGTGATTAATGCAGGTGATCGGGGGCTTCGGCCTTCCTTCGCTTTCCCCGGCGGCTCGGACCGCTTTAACGCAGACTTCTAGGGTTTTTCATGACGCGCTACATATTCGTCACGGGCGGTGTTGTTTCTTCATTGGGGAAAGGCATTGCATCGGCATCATTGGCGGCCATCCTGGAGGCGCGGGGACTTAAGGTCACCATGCTGAAGCTGGACCCGTACATCAACGTCGACCCGGGCACCATGAGCCCGTTCCAGCACGGTGAAGTGTTCGTCACCCACGACGGCGCCGAGACCGACCTGGACCTGGGTCACTACGAGCGGTTCATCCGCACGACCATGACCCAGAACAACAACTTCACCACCGGCCGTGTCTACGAACACGTGCTGCGCAAAGAGCGCCGTGGTGACTACCTGGGTGCAACCATCCAGGTGATCCCGCACATCACCGACGAAATCAAGCGCCGCATCATCAAGGGTGCCGGCGATGCCGACGTGGCAATGGTCGAGATCGGTGGCACCGTGGGTGACATCGAGTCGCAACCGTTCCTCGAGGCGATCCGCCAACTGCGTTTCGAAGTCGGCGCCAAGCGCGCGATGCTGATGCACCTGACTCTGGTGCCGTACATCGCCACTGCCGGCGAAACCAAAACCAAGCCAACCCAGCACTCGGTGAAGGAGCTGCGTTCCATCGGCCTGCAACCAGACGTGCTGGTCTGCCGCTCCGACCACCCGATCGATATATCCTCGCGTCGCAAGATCGCGCAGTTCACCAACGTTGAAGAGCGTGCGGTGATCGGCCTGGAAGACGCTGACACCATCTACAAGATCCCGGGCATCCTGCACTCCCAGGGCCTGGATGATTTTGTCGTCGAGCGTTTCGGCCTGCAATGCGGCGGCGCCGATCTGTCCGAGTGGGAAGCCGTGGTCGATGCCAAGCTCAACCCTGAGCACGAAGTCACCATCGCCATGGTCGGCAAGTACATGGAGCTGCTGGACGCCTACAAGTCGCTGATCGAAGCGATGAGTCACGCCGGCATCAGCAACCGTACCAAGGTCAACCTGCGCTACATCGATTCCGAAGACATCGAGAACCAGGGCACCGCGCTGCTTGAAGGCGTCGACGCCATCCTGGTGCCGGGCGGCTTCGGTCTGCGTGGCGTTGAAGGCAAGATCACTGCCGTTCAATACGCTCGCGAAAACAAGGTTCCGTACCTGGGTATCTGCCTGGGCATGCAAGTGGCCGTTATCGAGTTCGCCCGTAACGTGATGGGCTGGAAAGACGCCAACTCCACCGAGTTCGATCGTGCAAGCGGTCACCCGGTCGTGGGTCTGATCACCGAGTGGGAAGATGCCACCGGCGCAGTCGAAACCCGTACCGAAACTTCCGATCTGGGCGGCACCATGCGCCTGGGCGCGCAGGATTGCCTGCTGGAGCCGGGCTCGCTGGTTCACGGTTGCTACGGCAAGGACGTGATTGTCGAGCGTCATCGTCATCGCTACGAAGTGAACAACAACCTGCTGCCGCAAATCATGGAAGCCGGTTTGAAAATCTCCGGTCGTTCCGGTGATGGCGCACTGGTTGAGGTGGTTGAAGCACCGGATCACCCATGGTTCGTCGCTTGCCAGTTCCACCCTGAGTTCACCTCGACGCCACGCGACGGTCACCCGCTGTTCAGCGGTTTCGTCAAGGCAGCGTTGGCTCAACACCAGAAGAAGGCTTGAACCCTATGGCGCAGAAGATCATCCGTGTAGGCGATATCGAGATTGCCAACGACAAGCCAATGGTGCTGTTCGGCGGCATGAACGTGCTGGAAAGCCGTGACATGGCGATGCAGGTCTGCGAAGAGTACGTGAAGGTTACCCAGAAACTGGGTATTCCTTACGTGTTCAAGGCCAGCTTCGACAAGGCCAACCGTTCCTCCGTGACCTCGTATCGTGGCCCTGGCCTGGAAGAGGGCATGCGGATTTTCCAGGACATCAAGCAAGCCTTCGGCGTGCCGATCATCACCGACGTCCATGAGCCCGACCAGGCTGCGGTCGTCGCTGAAGTCTGCGACATCATTCAGTTGCCGGCCTTCCTGTCGCGCCAGACCGATCTGGTGGTCGCGATGGCCAAGACCGGTGCGGTGATCAACATCAAAAAAGCCCAGTTCCTCGCCCCCCAGGAAATGAAACACATCCTGAACAAGTGCGTGGAAGCAGGTAACGATCAGTTGATCCTCTGCGAGCGTGGTTCGAGCTTCGGCTACAACAACCTGGTCGTCGACATGCTCGGCTTCGGCATCATGAAGCAGTTCGAATACCCGGTGTTCTTCGACGTGACCCACGCGCTGCAAATGCCGGGCGGTCGCGCTGATTCCGCTGGTGGTCGTCGCGCCCAGGTCCTCGATCTGGCGAAAGCCGGCATGAGCCAGTCCCTGGCCGGCCTGTTCCTGGAAGCCCACCCGGATCCGGACAACGCCAAATGCGACGGTCCTTGCGCCTTGCGTCTGGACAAACTGGAGCCATTCCTGGCCCAGCTCAAAGCTCTGGACGAGCTGGTGAAGAGTTTTCCGACGGTAGAAACCGCGTAACATCGGAATCCGGTTGTAGGAGCCGGCTTGCTGGCGATAGCGTCCTTACGGGCCCCATCGCCAGCAAGCCGGCTCCTACAAATGTGACCTACAAGTTATAAATCGAGCAGTAAGCGTTTTCGTCAACTTTGGAGTGTTTACAACAATGGCTAAAATCGTCGACATCAAAGGTCGTGAAGTTCTCGACTCCCGTGGCAATCCCACCGTGGAAGCGGACGTGCTTCTCGACAACGGCATCATCGGCAGCGCCTGCGCGCCGTCCGGTGCTTCCACTGGCTCGCGTGAAGCGCTCGAGCTGCGTGATGGCGACAAGAGCCGTTACCTGGGCAAGGGCGTTCTCAAAGCTGTAGCCAACATCAACGGTCCGATCCGCGACCTGTTGAAAGGCATGGACCCAAGCGACCAGAAAGCGCTCGATCTGGCAATGATCAAGCTCGACGGTACTGAAAACAAAGGTTCCCTGGGCGCCAACGCGATCCTCGCCGTTTCCCTGGCCGCGGCCAAGGCAGCAGCACAGGACCAGGACCTGCCGCTGTACGCTCACATCGCCAACCTGAACGGCACCCCGGGTGTCTACTCGATGCCGGTTCCGATGATGAACATCATCAACGGCGGCGAGCACGCCGATAACAACGTCGATATCCAGGAGTTCATGGTTCAGCCGGTTGGCGCCAAGTCTTTCTCGGAAGGCCTGCGCATGGGCACCGAGATTTTCCACCACCTCAAAGCCGTGCTGAAGGCCCGTGGCCTGAGCACTGCCGTCGGTGACGAAGGCGGCTTCGCGCCAAACCTGGCTTCCAACGAAGACGCTTTGAAAGTGATCTCCGAAGCTGTGGCCAACGCCGGTTACAAGCTGGGCACCGACGTGACCCTGGCGCTGGACTGCGCGGCCAGCGAATTCTACGAAGACGGCAAGTACAACCTGTCCGGCGAAGGCCAGGTGTTCACCGCCGAAGGTTTCGCTGACTACCTCAAAGGCCTGACCGAGCGTTACCCGATCATCTCCATCGAAGATGGCCTGGACGAGTCCGACTGGGCTGGCTGGAAGATCCTCACCGACAAGATCGGCGAGAAGACCCAACTGGTAGGCGACGACCTGTTCGTAACCAACACCAAGATCCTGAAAGAAGGCATCGATAAAAAGATCGCCAACTCGATCCTGATCAAGTTCAACCAGATCGGCACCCTGACCGAAACCCTGGAAGCCATCCAGATGGCCAAGGCTGCCGGTTACACCGCCGTGATCTCGCACCGTTCCGGTGAAACCGAAGATTCGACCATTGCCGACCTGGCCGTGGGCACCTCGGCTGGCCAGATCAAGACCGGCTCCCTGTGCCGTTCCGACCGCGTTTCCAAGTACAACCAACTGCTGCGTATCGAAGAGCAGCTGAACGGCAAAGCCAAGTACAACGGTCGCGGCGAATTCCGCGGTTGATAAGGTAAAAAGTCAGCGGATTGTGTCGAAAAAAATCGCTACAGCGACGTTTTTGCCACTAATCTGATGCCTTATAAGCACAAGCCTGGGTCTTCCAGGCTTCGTGCTATCAGTAGTTTCACGTTTGGCATGGCTGTCTTTTTTCACTGGATACCTGATATTCGATGCGCAGTCCCAATTGGTTGTTCCTCGTCTTGCTCCTTCTGCTGGCTGGCCTGCAGTACCGCCTGTGGGTGGGAAATGGCAGCCTGGCGCAAGTGGCCGACCTGACTCAGCAGATCGCGGATCAGCAGGCCGAGAACCAGACATTGCTGGAGCGCAATCGGGTGATGGACGCTGAAGTCAGCGAGTTGAAAAAGGGCATGGAGACCGTTGAAGAGCGGGCTCGCCATGAGTTGGGCATGGTCAAGGACGGTGAAACCCTTTACCAGTTGGCCCAATGATCAAATCGTTACCGGCCTACTGGGCCGTGATTCCTGCCGCGGGCGTCGGTGCCCGTATGGCCGCGGACCGTCCCAAGCAATACTTGCAACTGGGCGGGCGCACTATTCTCGAACACAGCCTCGGCTGTTTCCTTGGTCATCCAGGCCTGAAAGGTTTGGTGGTCAGTCTTGCTGTTGACGATCCTTATTGGCCGAGCCTGGCGTGTGCCAGTGATCCGCGGATTGCCCGGGTCGAGGGCGGTTCTGAACGTTCAGGGTCGGTGCTCAATGCGTTGCTGTATTTGCACGCACAGGGTGCTGATGATGAGGATTGGGTTTTGGTTCATGATGCCGCACGGCCGAACCTCAGTCGTGACGACCTGGACAAGCTGCTGGCTGAACTGGCTGACGATCCTGTCGGCGGACTGCTGGCGGTCCCGGCGCGGGATACGCTCAAGCGCGTCGACAAGCACGGTCGTGTGGTCGAAACCGTGGATCGTAGCGTGATCTGGCAGGCCTACACGCCGCAGATGTTCCGCCTTGGGGCGTTGCATCGGGCATTGGCGGACAGTCTGGTGGCTGATGCGGTGATCACCGACGAAGCGTCGGCCATGGAGTGGGCGGGGCTGGCGCCACGGCTGATTGAAGGGCGGTCCGACAACCTCAAGGTTACGCGTCCTGAAGATCTTGAGTGGCTGAGACAGCGTTGGGCTAATCGCCGCTGATTCTTCCAGCGTCTGATAGATTGCCATCGCGGGCAAGCCCGCTCCCACAGGGTTCATTGGTGTTTACAAGGTTTGTTATCGCCTCCGACCACTGTGGGAGCGGCGGTGCGGCGACCCGACTTGCCCGCGATGGCGGCGGCCCGGACAACCAGCCTTCCGCTGACACACCGACCCATTTCTAACTCCGGTATTCCGGCCGTTCAGCCAACCCTTCCTTCAAATAATCCACCAGCTTGCGCACCTTCGGCGACAAATGCCGTTGCTGTGGGTACAGCGCCCAAACCGCAGTGTTCGGTGGTTGGTGCGCTTCCAGCAACGAAATTAACGCGCCACTATTCAAATGCTCCAACACGTAATAGTCCGGCAATTGACACAGCCCTACACCCTGTAGCGCGGCATCAAGTACTGCTTGCCCGCTGTTGCAGCGCCAGTTTCCCTGCACCCTTTGCGAAAATTCCCGCCCGTTCTGCTCCAGTTGCCAGAGGTCCGAGCTGCCGATGAGGCAGTTGTGGCGGCTCAGTTCCGAAAGGCTGTGTGGCCGACCGTAGCGTTCAAGGTAGGAAGGTGATGCACAGAGAAACATCCGTCGTGGCGCGAGGCGGGTGGCGACCAGTCGTGAATCCTGCAAACGCCCCAGGCGAATTGCCAGATCGAGGCCCTCATGTACCAGGTCGAGTTGCCGGTTGGTCAGTTCAATATCAATCCGCAGTTGCGGATACAGCCCCATGAAACGCGTCACCAGCGGCACGATGAAGCGTTCACCGTAAGCCACGGCGCACGTCATGCGCAGCATGCCTTTGGGTTCGCTGGTCAGGTCGCCGACCGCGCGCAATGCTTCTTCACGTCCATCCTGCAAGCGTTGGCAATGTTGCAGGAAGGTTTGCCCTGCCTCGGTCAGCGTGACCCGGCGGGTGCTGCGGTAGAGCAAACGGGTTTGCAGGCGTTCTTCGAGGCGTACAATTTGTCGACTGATGTGGGATGAAGAAACTCCGAGGCGTTCCGCGGCAGCGGTGAACTGGCTGCATTCGGCCACGGCGACAAATTCGTCGATGCCTTCCCAGCGGTTTTCGGACATGGATGATTATCCCTGTGCAGCAATAATGTTTTGCTTTTGTCTGGATTATTCACTGTAAGGCGCTGTATTACACTCCCTGTCTCGTTTTTATTCATTGGAGAACCACCATGATCAAGTCGCGCGCTGCCGTTGCCTTCGAGGCCAAGAAACCCCTCGAAATCGTAGAAGTCGATGTCGCCATGCCCAAGGCTGGTGAGGTGTTGCTGCGCGTGGTGGCCTCCGGTGTCTGCCATACCGATGCCTACACCCTGTCCGGGGCCGACCCGGAAGGCATCTTCCCGTCGATCCTCGGCCATGAAGGCGGGGCGATCGTGGAAGCTATTGGCGAGGGCGTGACGTCCGTTGCGGTCGGCGACCATGTGATCCCGCTGTACACCCCGGAATGCCGAAAGTGCAAATTCTGTCTGTCGGGCAAAACCAACCTCTGCCAGGCGATCCGCGCGACCCAAGGCAAAGGCTTGATGCCGGATGGCACCTCTCGCTTTTCCTACAAGGGCGAGACGATTTTCCACTACATGGGTACCTCGACCTTTTCCGAGTACACCGTGCTACCGGAAATCTCCGTGGCCAAGATCGCTAAAGAAGCGCCACTGGAAAAAGTCTGCCTGCTGGGCTGCGGTGTCACCACCGGCATCGGCGCGGTGCTGAACACCGCCAAGGTGAAACCGGGTGACACCGTGGCCATTTTCGGCCTCGGCGGCATCGGTCTGTCGGCCGTTATCGGCGCCGTAAAAGCCAAGGCTGCCCGGATCATCGCCATCGACATCAACCCGGCCAAATTCGAGATCGCCAAGCAGCTGGGTGCAACCGATTGCGTGAACCCGAAAGACTTCGATCGTCCGATCCAGGAAGTCATCGTCGACATGACCGATGGCGGCGTCGACTTCTCCTTCGAATGCATTGGCAACGTGCAGTTGATGCGTGCCGCGCTTGAGTGCTGCCACAAGGGTTGGGGCGAGTCGGTGATCATCGGTGTGGCCGGTGCCGGTCAGGAAATTTCAACCCGTCCGTTCCAGTTGGTCACCGGCCGCGTCTGGCGCGGTTCGGCGTTCGGTGGCGTGCGCGGCCGTACCGAGTTGCCGAGCTATGTGGAAATGGCCGAGACCGGTGAAATTCCTCTGGATACCTTCATCACCCACACCATGGGCCTGGAAGATATCAACAAGGCGTTTGACCTGATGCATGAAGGCAAAAGCATCCGTAGCGTCATTCATTTCTAAGGAGCAGCGAAAAGCTTCAAGCCATAAGCTGCAAGTGGGCTCACCGCCCTCTTGCAGCTCGAAGCTTGCAACTTGCAGCTGAAATTCATATGAGTTTGGAAAATATCTCCTGTCAGAAAAGTTTTGGTGGTTGGCACAAACGCTATCGCCATCGCTCAGAAGTACTCGGCTGCGACATGGTGTTTGCCGTGTACCTGCCGCCGCAAGCGGAGCAGGGCGGCAAGCTGCCGGTGTTGTACTGGCTGTCCGGCCTGACCTGTACCGACGAGAACTTCATGCAAAAGGCGGGCGCCATGCGCATGGCCGCCGAGTTGGGGCTGATCATCGTCGCACCGGACACCAGCCCGCGCGGTCCTGATGTGCCGGGCGATCCGGATGGTGCCTGGGACTTCGGTCTCGGTGCCGGGTTTTATCTGAACGCCACGCAGGAACCATGGTCGCGGCACTATCGGATGCATGACTACGTCGTGCAGGAATTGCCAGCATTGGTCGAAGCGCATTTCCCGGCGTCGGACAAGCGCGGCATCAGCGGCCACTCCATGGGCGGCCATGGTGCGCTGGTTTGCGCGTTGCGCAATCCAGGGCGTTATCAGTCGGTGTCGGCATTCTCACCAATCAACAACCCGATCGATTGCCCGTGGGGGCAGAAAGCCTTTTCCCGCTACTTGGGTGAAGACCGGTCGAAATGGCGCGAGTGGGATGCCTGTGCATTGATCGCCGAGGCCGACGAGAAGCTGCCGCTGCTGGTGGATCAGGGCGATCGCGACGATTTCCTCGCCACCCAACTCAAGCCTGAAGCCCTGCAACAGGCGGCTAAACTGGCTGGTCATCCGCTGACGTTGCGCCTGCAACCCGGCTACGACCACAGTTATTTCTTCATCGCCAGTTTCATCGACGACCACTTGCAGCATCACGGACGCGCTCTAGGCGTCTAATGCAGGTAGAATCACGCCCTGACAAAAATCGGGGCGTTTTTTTATGCGTATTGGCCACGGCTATGATGTGCACCGTTTCGCTGAAGGCGATTTCATCACTCTGGGCGGTGTGCGCATTGCACACAGTTTCGGATTGCTCGCTCACTCTGACGGTGACGTCCTCTTGCACGCCTTGAGCGATGCCTTGCTCGGCGCCGCGGCGCTGGGAGACATCGGCAAGCATTTCCCGGATACCGACCCGCAGTTCAAGGGCGCCGACAGCCGTGCGCTGTTGCGTCATGTCGTCGCACTGGTCCATGCCAAAGGCTGGAAAGTCGGCAACGTCGATAACACCATTGTCGCCCAAGCGCCGAAAATGGCCCCGCATATCGAATCGATGCGCGCGCTGATTGCCGCGGATCTTCAAGTAGAGTTGGATCAAGTGAACGTGAAAGCTACCACCACCGAAAAGCTTGGCTTCGTCGGTCGCGAAGAAGGCATTGCCGTGCACTCCGTTGCCTTGTTGCTGCGCGCATGAACGAACTGCAATTGCTCGGCCCGCGAGCTTACGGTGAGGCCCTCGGCACGGCGGTACTGAAAGCGATCGCGGAAGATTTTCAGGTCGACGAAGTCCTCGACATTCCCCTGAGTGGCGAAGGCGAACACCTGTGGATCTGGGTGGAAAAGCGTGGTCTGAACACAGAAGAAGCGGCGCGGCGGATTGCCAAGGCGGCTGGCGTGCCGTTGCGCACTGTCAGTTACGCAGGGCTCAAGGACCGTCAGGCGTTGACCCGTCAGTGGTTCAGTGTGCAACTGCCGGGCAAGGCCGACCCTGATCTGTCGGCCGCGGAAAACGATACTCTGAAGATCCTCAAGACCGCCCGCCACAAGCGCAAACTGCAACGCGGTGCGCACTCGGCCAACGGCTTCACGTTGCGCCTGACGCAATTGGCTGGCGACAAGGCAGCGATTGAGGAGCGTCTGCAACTGATCGCGAAACATGGCATCCCCAATTATTTCGGCGCTCAGCGCTTCGGCCATGACGGCGGTAACGTTGTCGATGCCCGCGCCTGGGCCGCACGCAAGGCCTTGCCGGAGCAGCGCAACGTGCGCTCGCGGCTGCTCTCCACAGCGCGCAGTTTTCTGTTCAATCAGGTGCTGGCCGCGCGTGTCGCCGATGGCACCTGGCAGCGTGCCCAGGTGGGCGATCTGCTGGCGTTCACCGACAGCCGCAGCTTTTTCCCGGCAGGCGAAGCCGAGTGCAGCGACCCGCGCCTGGCGATTCTCGATCTGCACCCGACCGGTCCGCAGTGGGGCGAAGGTGACTCGCCGACCACGGGCGTTGTCCATGAACTGGAGCAGGCCATCGCCGCACGCGAAGCGGATTTGCGTGACTGGTTGATCAACGCCGGTATGAGCCACGAACGTCGCATCCTGCGGCTGCCCATTGGCGGGTTGACGTGGCATTATCCCGAGCCTGACATTCTGCAACTGGAATTCGTCCTGCCGGCCGGATGCTTCGCCACCGTATTGGTGCGCGAGCTTGTTGATCTGGTGCCGGTGGGGCAGACGGACAGCCCATGCGTATTCTGATTTCTAACGACGATGGGGTAACCGCACCCGGACTCGCCGCGCTTTATGCTGCGCTGGCGGATTACACCGAATGCGTGGTTATCGCCCCGGACCAGGACAAAAGCGGCGCCAGCAGTTCGCTGACGCTCGACCGTCCGTTGCACCCGCAAACCCTGGCCAACGGCTTTATCAGCGTGAACGGCACGCCAACCGATTGCGTGCACCTGGGCCTCAACGGCCTGCTGGAGCGCGAAGCGGACATGGTGGTTTCCGGTATCAATCTGGGTGCGAACCTGGGGGACGATGTCCTGTATTCCGGTACGGTGGCGGCGGCCCTTGAGGGACGTTTCCTGAAGCACCCTTCGTTTGCCTTTTCACTGGTCTCACGTCAGGTAGAGAACCTTCCCACAGCTGCCTATTTCGCGCGCAAACTGGTCGAAGCCCATGCTGACCTGGATCTGCCACCGCGCACGGTACTGAACGTGAACATTCCCAATTTGCCGCTGGAGCGTATCCGCGGTATCCAGTTGACTCGCCTGGGCCATCGCGCCCGAGCCGCGGCACCGATGAAAGTGGTGGATCCGCGGGGCAAGTCCGGTTACTGGATCGCGGCGGCCGGGGATGCCGAAGACGGCGGCCCGGGTACCGATTTCCATGCGGTGATGCAGGGTTATGTTTCGATCACGCCACTGCAACTGGATCGCACATTCAATGATGCCTTCAGGAGTCTGGACGGCTGGCTGGAGGGGCTACGCTGATGAGTCGCGAACAAGACGATATGCTGCGTCGCGGCATCGGTATGACTTCCCAGCGGACCCGGGAGCGGCTCATCCAGCGCCTGTACGAGGAAGGCATTTCCAACGCCAGGGTGCTGGAGGTCATTCGTCGGACCCCGCGTCACCTGTTCGTCGACGAAGCGCTGGCGCACCGTGCCTATGAAGACACGGCGCTGCCGATTGGCAATAACCAGACCATCTCCCAGCCTTATATGGTGGCGCGCATGAGCGAGCTGCTGCTGGAAGCCGGTCCTCTCGACAAGGTGCTGGAGATCGGTACGGGGTCGGGTTATCAGACGGCGGTACTGTCGCAACTGGTCGAGCGAGTGTTCTCGGTCGAGCGCATCAAGGTTTTGCAGGATCGGGCAAAGGAACGCCTGGTCGAACTGAACCTGCGCAACGTGGTGTTCCGCTGGGGCGATGGCTGGGAGGGCTGGCCGGCACTGGCGCCATACAACGGGATTATCGTCACCGCAGTGGCGACCGATGTGCCCCAGGCACTGCTTGACCAGTTGGCGCCGGGAGGGCGAATGGTGATCCCGGTCGGGTCCGGTGAAGTCCAGCAGTTGATGCTGATCATCCGCGAGGAACAGGGTTTTTCCAGGCATGTTCTGGGGGCTGTGCGCTTCGTGCCATTGCTCAATGGGCCACTGGCCTGAGCATTTGTTTCGACACGCTGAATTCTCTTCGATTGCCTTTGTCTTACAGCGGCATCGTTCGGTTGAACGGGATTCATCGTCAGGCAGCAAACGTGTGCGCAACACCGATTCGCCACATAAAAGGTAAAGCGTGCACGGCCCGTTATACTTGCGACAGTTCATGCCGGACTCCGGTATTTCACATTTTCAGCCACCACAGAGGGAGCGGCGGGTGAGTCTCACAGTCATTGCGCAGCGTATGAGTAAAACGAGCTTTCAGCGCCTGGTGACTGGCCTTGTCTTGAGCACCTTGCTGGTTGGTTGTTCCAGCAACAAATCCAGCGATGTTCGTGTGGTGGACCGCAACAATGCCGCGGCCCAGCGTCCAGCAGTGACCACCGGACAATACGTCGTTCGGCCCAAGGACACCCTGTTCTCCATCGCCTTCCGTTACGGCTGGGACTACAAGGCCCTCGCGGCACGCAACAACATTGCCGCGCCTTACACTATCCATCCGGGTCAGACGATTCGCTTTGATGGTCGAAGCGATTCAGCGTCGACGGCGGTGGTCAGTTCGTCCAGTTCAACACCTTCGTCGTCGAGTAAAACCACGGTTATCCGTCGTCCGGTAAACGGTTCGACTGCCAGCACAACGACGGTTGTACCGTCCGTCGCGAACAAGCCTGCACCCGCTCCATTGCCCCCTCCCGGGCCAGCCCCGACCGGCTGGGGATGGCCATCTAATGGCATTCTGATTGGAAAATTCTCTTCAAACGGTAGTTTGAATAAAGGAATTGATATCGCCGGAGATTTGGGACAGCCTGTTTTAGCTGCGTCTGATGGGACGGTGGTTTACGCCGGGAGTGGCTTAAGGGGCTACGGCGAACTGGTGATCATCAAACACAGTGAAACCTACGTCAGTGCCTACGGACATAACCGCAGGTTGTTGGTTCGGGAGGGGCAGCAGGTCAAGGTTGGGCAGACAATTGCCGAAATGGGGTCAACGGGTACAGACCGGGTGAAACTGCATTTTGAGATTCGCCGCCAAGGTAAACCTGTAGATCCGCTGCAGTTCCTGCCACGACGTTGATCGCTTACCAGCCTGTTCCGTCGCGTAGAGGGGACAGGCTCCAGCGTTGCCAGGGATAAAGGCGCCGCTTGAGCTTGAGGTCGAACTCACCAAAGGACTATAACAATGGCTCTCAGTAAAGAAGTGCCGGAGTTTGACATCGACGATGAGGTTCTCCTGATGGAGAGCAGCATCGATACGGATTCGATGTCGAATGATGAAGGGGCGGCTCCACCTTCCGTTCGTGCCAAATCCAAACACTCCGCATCGTTGAAACAACATAAGTACATTGACTACACGCGGGCACTTGATGCCACGCAGCTGTATCTCAATGAAATTGGTTTCTCTCCTCTGCTGTCACCCGAAGAAGAAGTTCATTTTGCGCGCCTGTCGCAAAGTGGCGATCCGGCCGGGCGCAAACGCATGATTGAAAGTAACTTGCGACTGGTGGTGAAAATCGCCCGACGTTACGTCAATCGTGGGCTGTCGCTGCTGGACCTGATCGAAGAGGGCAACCTCGGCTTGATCCGGGCGGTGGAGAAGTTCGATCCGGAACGCGGTTTCCGCTTCTCGACCTACGCGACCTGGTGGATTCGCCAGACCATCGAACGCGCAATCATGAATCAGACCCGGACCATCCGGTTGCCGATCCATGTGGTCAAAGAGCTGAACGTGTACCTGCGGGCCGCGCGGGAGCTGACGCAAAAACTCGACCATGAACCCTCACCTGAAGAAATCGCCAACCTGCTGGAAAAACCGGTGGGAGAGGTCAAGCGTATGCTCGGCCTTAACGAGCGGGTTTCTTCGGTCGACGTCTCGCTGGGTCCGGATTCTGATAAAACCCTGCTGGACACCCTCACTGACGACCGCCCAACCGATCCATGCGAACTGTTGCAGGACGACGACCTGTCCCAGAGCATCGATCAATGGCTCTCGGAGCTGACCGACAAGCAACGCGAGGTGGTTGTACGCCGCTTCGGTTTGCGCGGTCATGAAAGCAGCACCCTTGAAGACGTGGGCCTGGAAATCGGCCTGACCCGGGAACGGGTCAGACAGATTCAGGTGGAAGGCTTGAAGCGGCTGCGCGAGATCCTGGAAAAAAATGGTCTGTCGAGCGAGTCGCTGTTCCAGTAAGGCACTCACTGCGATGGCATGAAAAACCCCGACTGGCTCGGGGTTTTTTTTTGCCTGGCCCGGGGGCAGAATCCGCTCGGGATTGTGGTTTCGTGCTGTAAGTCTTGGCTTACTCTTGCGTAAGTGTTCGTTATTTTTACACCCTGGCAGTCGTCTATATCGAACGCTGCATGTGTCTATCTTTTTGATTCATAGGGATATTTTTTATAGTCGATGAAGTGTGACAGTAAGGTTTCGCCCTAGGGGGCGATTGATCCCGGAGGGGAAAGCTCTAATATTCAGGCTGTGTCGACGGACAGACACGCCCTTCAAGGATGAGGGGAAAGGACATCGCAGGAAGCGATTCATCAGGACGATGAAAAGGAACACAGGGAGTAGGGAAAAAAATGCGGGCGGGTCAAACCGCCCCTTTTTTTGCCCGCAGAAAAGCAAAAAGGCCCTTGTGGGGCCTTTTTCGGGAACGCGGGGGTAATCAGCGTTCGAGGTCTGCGATCTTGCCTGGCTTGCCATCCCATTCTGCGGAATCGGGCAGCGGTTCTTTGCGTTCGGTGATGTTCGGCCAGATATCGGCCAACTCAGCGTTCAGCTCGATGAAGTTTTCCATGCCGGCCGGAACTTCATCTTCAGAGAAGATAGCCACAGCAGGGCATTCAGGTTCGCACAGCGCGCAATCGATGCACTCATCCGGGTGGATCACCAGGAAATTCGGGCCTTCGTAAAAGCAGTCCACCGGACAGACTTCTACGCAGTCGGTGTACTTGCACTTGATGCAGTTGTCGGTGACGACGAAGGTCATTTCTAATTTTCTCCTCAGGCGCGGCTTGCTGCGCCCCTTCTCGTAGGGGTCGCCAGGTTCGGGAGCGATAGTCTGCTGGCCAGGCTATTAGCCAGCAGCATCCCAAACCGCGCGAGATTCTAACAGCTTGCAAGCCGCTGCGTTAGATCCGTGTCTTTAGTGTATAGAGCATTTCGAGAGCACGACGTGGTGTCATGTCGTCCAGATCGAGCTTGGCCAGTTCCTCCAGCACCGGGTGCGGCAGGCTGGCAAACAGGTCGCTTTGCAGTGGCGCAGCCGGTTTGCCTTTGGCAGGTGCAGGCACCTCATGGGGCAGGGCGGTGTCTTCCAGGCGGCTCAAATGCTCACGAGCACGGGTGATGACCTCACTCGGTACACCCGCCAGTTGCGCAACGGCCAGGCCATAGCTCTGGCTGGCCGGCCCGGGCAGCACGTGGTGCAGGAACACGATGCGTTCATTGTGCTCGGTCGCATTGAGGTGCACGTTGGCCACCAGCGGCTGGGCTTCCGGCAGGACGGTCAGTTCAAAGTAGTGGGTGGCGAACAGCGTGTAGGCGCGCAGATGCGCCAGGCGTTCGGCTGCTGCCCATGCCAGGGACAGCCCGTCGAAGGTGCTGGTGCCGCGCCCGACTTCGTCCATCAGTACCAGGCTGCGCTCAGTGGCGTTGTGCAGAATGTTCGCGGTTTCGCTCATTTCCACCATGAAGGTCGAACGCCCGCCGGCCAGGTCATCGCTGGAGCCGATCCGGGTGAAGATGCGGTCGACCAGCGACAATTCGCAACTGGCCGCTGGCACGAAGCTGCCGATGTGCGCCAGGAGCACAATCAAGGCGGTCTGACGCATGTAGGTGGATTTACCACCCATGTTCGGGCCGGTGATCACCAGCATGCGGGTGTTGTCGTCCAGGCTCAGGTCGTTGGCCACGAACGGCGTGGTCAGCACTTGCTCGACCACCGGGTGGCGACCCTGGCTGATGCGCATGCACGGCTCGCTGACGAAGCGCGGGCAGTTCAGGTCGAGGTTCAGCGCACGCTCGGCCAGGTTGCTCAAGACGTCCAGTTCGGCCAGGGCGCCAGCGGTGTCCTGCAACGGTGGCAACTGGGCGATCAGGTCTTCGAGCAGCGCTTCGTAAAGCATCTTCTCGCGGGCCAGGGCGCGGCTCTTGGCTGACAATGCCTTGTCTTCGAACGCCTTGAGTTCCGGGGTAATGAAGCGCTCGGCGCCTTTGAGCGTCTGGCGGCGAATATAGTCGGCCGGTGCCGATTCCGCTTGCTTGCTTGGCAGCTCGATGAAGTAACCGTGGATGCGGTTGTAGCCGACCTTCAGGTGCGACAGGCCGGTGCGGGCCTTTTCCCGCGCTTCGAGGTCGATCAGGAATTGTCCGGCGTTTTCGCTGAGCGACTGCAGTTCGTCGAGTTCGCTGTCGTAGCCGTTTTTCAACACGCCGCCGTCACGAATGACTGCGGGCGGGTTGTCGATGATGGCTTTTTCCAGCAGGGCCGCCAGTTCCGGGTAGGTGCTGGTGATGGTGGCGAGTTGCTGGAGGTGCGGCGCTTCGAGTTCCGTCATCGCCACTTGCAGCTCGGGCAGTGCACCGAGGGCGTCACGCAAGCGGGCGAGGTCGCGCGGGCGGGCATTGCGCAGGCCGATCCGCGCAAGAATCCGCTCGATGTCGCCGATTTCCTTGAGCTGCGGTTGCAGTCTTTCGAAGCGGTAACCGTCGAGCAGGCAAGTGATCGAGGTCTGACGCGCCAACAGCACCGTCAAATCGCGTAACGGGCGATTCAGCCAGCGAGTCAGCAGGCGGCTGCCCATGGCGGTCTGGCAACGGTCCACCACCGATTGCAGGGTGTTGTCGCGGCCACCGGCCAGGTTGGTATCGAGCTCCAGGTTGCGACGGCTGGCGCCATCGAGCACCACGGTGTCGTCCAGGCGCTCATGACGCAGGCTGCGCAAATGGGGTAGGGCGGTGCGCTGGGTTTCCTTGGCGTAGGCCAGCAGGCAACCGGCGGCGCCGATCGCCAGGGTCAGGTTTTCGCAGCCAAAACCCTTGAGGTCCTGGGTCGAGAACTGCTGGCACAGGCTTTTCAGCGCCGAATCACGCTCGAAATCCCACGGCGCACGGCGACGCACACCGCGGCGTTTTTCCGCTGGCAAGTCCTTGGGCCAGTCATCCGGGATCAGCAGTTCCACCGGGTTGACCCGCTCCAGTTCCGCCAGCAGGTTTTCCCAACCCTTGATTTCCAGCACGCTGAAGTTGCCACTGGTGATGTCCAGCACCGCCAGGCCGAACAGGCGCTCATCACCCAAAACGGCAGCGATCAGGTTGTCCCGACGCTCGTCGAGCAGCGCCTCGTCACTCACCGTTCCCGGCGTGATGATGCGCACGACCTGCCGCTCCACCGGCCCCTTGCTGGTGGCAGGGTCGCCGACCTGCTCGCAGATCACCACCGACTCGCCGAGCTTCACCAGTTTCGCCAGATAACCTTCGGCGGCATGGTAAGGAATCCCGCACATCGGAATCGCCTGCCCGGCCGACTGTCCGCGGGCGGTCAGGGTGATGTCCAGCAACTTGGCGGCCTTCTTCGCGTCCTCATAGAAGATCTCGTAGAAGTCGCCCATGCGGTAGAACATCAGCTGGTCCGGGTGCTGGTTTTTCAGGCGCCAGTACTGCTGCATCATCGGGGTGTGGGAGGACAGGTCGGAGACGGCTTTATTCATCGGATTGTCAGGAAGCTCGTTGAAAGAGGTGGGGCAAAAGCAGGGCAATGGCCGGGCTTTTCCGCGATGGGCGCAAGGTTACCATGGGCGGTCTGCCCGACGCAGGCGCCACGGCCGGGTGACATCCTTTATGATGCAAAAATCATGTTATGCATCGATCATGCAAATCGGCATTGTCTTCTTCGAGAAGTGCAAGCACTATGCGCGTTATGCAAAAACGCAACGTATCTACCGTATTAAGAGCATTGCTCGATCAGCACGGGATCTCCCCTACGGAGCTTTACCGTCGTACCGGCGTGCCTCAATCCACGCTCTCGCGCATTCTCAGCGGGAAGATCGTCGATCCTTCGGATAAGCATATTTCGAAGATCGCCGAGTATTTCTCGGTGAGCACCGACCAGTTGCGTGGTCGCGCAAACGTCGCGCCTGCCGCTAACGCCGGGCGCGCTCCTGTGCATTCGGAACTCAAGGATATAAGTCTGTGGGACGACGATACCCCTGTCGATGACGACGAGGTGTCGGTCCCCTTTCTTCGCGAGGTTGAATTGGCTGCGGGATCAGGAAGATTCGTTATCGAGGAGAGCGAGCGCTCTAGTCTGCGCTTCGGCAAACGAAGCCTGCGCCATAACGGCGTGCAGTTCGACCAGGCCAAATGCGTGACAGTTCGGGGCAACAGCATGTTGCCGGTACTGCGCGACGGCGCCACGGTCGGGGTCAATGCCGGCAAGTGCGGCATTGGCGATATCGTTGACGGCGACCTTTATGCAATCAATCACAACGGTCAATTGCGGGTGAAGCAACTCTATCGCCTGCCGACCGGGATTCGCTTGCGCAGCTTCAATCGCGATGAGCATCCGGACGAAGATTACACCTTTCAGGAAATCCAGGAGGAGTCGATTGTTATCCTCGGACATGTCTTCTGGTGGGGTATGTACGCCCGCTAACCCCCATCCGTTTAGATCAAACCCGCTTCCCGAGCGGGTTTTTTTCGTGTGCTGAAAGCATTGGATATACTTTATTAATGCGTTTGTGCATTGACTGAGTATGCATCAGTGCATAGTCTTGTTGCCTGACCATTCAAGAATACGGTGTGATTACTCACTCAAGGAGGCATGAAATGACCGCTGAGCAATATGCGTTGCTGGACATGCCTCTGTGGCTGGTCATCAGCCTGCCAATACTGGGTGGCGCTACCGGTGAATTGTGGCGTGCCGATAAAGAGGGCGTTCGTGGCTGGCCCCTTGTCCGACGCCTGGGCCTGCGGTCTGGATCCAGCATGATCTGCGGCGCCTCGGTCATCATGTTGCTGCACGCCGCCAATGTTTCCATTTGGGCTGCGTGTGCAGGTGGTTGTTTAACGGCGATGGCCGGGACAGACGTCGTTTTAGGGTTGTATGAGCGTTGGGCGGCCAAGCGTATGGGTATCGCTCAGGTTCCGGCCGGTGAGGTGGAAGATTGATTGTCCGAGCCCCTTTCCAGAGCCTCTGATTCCTTACATTTTGATCGGTCCTGTCGCTTGCAAGTGCGGTCTGCTCGTGTACGGTTAACCTCATCCCGCCCGATCAGGAGATGACCGTGAACGAAATCACCCAGCTCGCCGCCGAACTTGGCAGACGCTTGCAGGTTCTCAATGCCCACGTCACCACGGCGGAGTCCTGCACTGGCGGAGGCATCGCCGAGGCTATTACCCGTATCCCCGGGAGTTCGGCCTGGTTCGAGGCCGGTTATGTCACTTATTCCAATCGGCAGAAAACCCTGCAACTGAATGTCCCGGTGGAGTTGTTCACCACTGTGGGCGCGGTCAGTCGCGAGGTGGTCGAGGCGATGGTCAGGGGCGCGCAGGAAAAGAACCGGGCGTATTTTTCCGTGGCGGTCAGTGGCATAGCCGGGCCGGATGGTGGAACGCCGGGCAAGCCGGTTGGCACGGTGTGGCTGGCCTGGGGCGTCGGAGATCAGGTGTTCTGTGAGCGGCAGCACTTCCCGGGCAATCGCAACGACGTCCGCCGACAAACGGTGAAGGCCGCGCTAGAGGGGCTGCTGAGGTATGCCGCGGCAGAAATCTCAAATCAGGGGTAGGCGATCCGGAAACGCTGTGGAATAATACTGGCTACTTATACAGGTGTTGGCCGTCAGGCCTTATTGATTACGTGAGGACTTTAATGGACGACAACAAGAAGAAAGCCTTGGCTGCGGCCCTGGGTCAGATCGAACGTCAATTCGGCAAGGGTGCCGTAATGCGTATGGGCGATCAGGACCGTCAGGCGATCCCGGCCATCTCCACTGGCTCTCTGGGTCTGGACATCGCTCTCGGCATCGGCGGTCTGCCAAAAGGCCGTATTGTTGAAATCTACGGTCCTGAATCTTCCGGTAAAACCACGCTGACCTTGTCCGTGATCGCCCAGGCTCAAAAAGCCGGCGCGACCTGCGCATTCGTCGACGCTGAACACGCCCTCGACCCTGAGTACGCCGGCAAGCTGGGCGTCAACGTTGACGACCTGCTGGTTTCCCAGCCGGACACCGGCGAGCAGGCCCTGGAAATCACCGACATGCTGGTGCGCTCCAACGCGGTTGACGTGATCATCGTCGACTCCGTGGCCGCCCTGGTGCCAAAGGCTGAAATCGAAGGCGAAATGGGTGACATGCACGTGGGCCTGCAAGCCCGTTTGATGTCCCAGGCGCTGCGTAAAATCACCGGTAACATCAAGAACGCCAACTGCCTGGTGATCTTCATCAACCAGATCCGTATGAAAATCGGCGTGATGTTCGGCAGCCCGGAAACCACCACCGGTGGTAACGCGCTGAAGTTCTACGCATCGGTTCGTCTGGACATCCGTCGTACTGGCGCGGTGAAAGAGGGTGATGAAGTCGTCGGTAGCGAAACCCGCGTCAAGGTTGTGAAGAACAAGGTGGCTTCGCCGTTCCGTCAGGCCGAGTTCCAGATTCTTTACGGCAAGGGCATCTACCTCAACGGCGAGATGATCGACTTGGGGGTTCTGCACGGTTTCGTTGAGAAGTCCGGCGCCTGGTATGCCTACGAAGGCACCAAGATCGGTCAGGGCAAGGCCAACTCGGCCAAGTTCCTGGCGGATAACCCGGAAGTCGCCGCGAAACTTGAGAAGCAGCTGCGTGACAAACTGCTGTCTCCGGCATCGGTAGCGGAATCCAAAGCTTCTGCGGTCAAAGAGACCGAAGACGACCTGGTTGACGCTGATATCTGATCGAAGCGATGACCGCCGTACTCGATACACTCGTCGCGGTGCGGCGAACCGCAATGGACCTGCTCGCACGACGCGAGCACGGTCGTGTCGAGCTGACGCGTAAACTGCGTCAGCGCGGCGCCCCCCCTGAAATGATCGAAACAGCACTCGACCGGTTGACGGAAGAGGGGTTGTTGTCCGAAACCCGTTACCTCGAAAGTTTCGTTTCCTACCGCGCCCGTTCCGGTTATGGCCCTTTACGCATTCGCGAAGAATTGAGCCAGCGTGGCTTGCAGCGTACCGATATTGAACTCGCCCTGCGTGAGAGCGGTATCGACTGGCAGGAGCAACTGGCCGATACCTGGCGACGCAAGTTCTCAGGACAATTGCCGACAGACGCTCGGGAGCGAGCGAAACAAGGCAGGTTCCTGGCGTATCGGGGATATTCCATGGAAATGATCAACCGCCTGTTCAGCGGTCGAGGGATGGATGATTGAACTGAAACGGCCCGCTATTTCGATAGCGGGCCGTTTTTTTATGCCTCACGTAACTTTTGACGGCTCCCGTGTGCGCTGCTGTACCTGGGCTTTTGATTGTGTCCAGTTTTCCGGCAGGTTGATGTAGTCCACAAGCTCGCGCAGGCGGCCGTGATTGCGGGCGTTGAAGTTGAAGACCAGCCGCGCCAGATGGCTGAATTCGGCTTCGTCGTGTTCTGCACCGCTGTAGGCATGCTGATGGAAATGATCGTTCAGACACAGATCGGCGAAAGCCACCTGTATGTGTTCGAGTGCGCTGTCGCTAAGTGCGTGATTCATGCGAATCAGGAACTGGTGCTTGAGCCAGCGACTGGAGTGGAAGTTGCCGTAGAACTGGTTGATGTGCTCTACCGCTTCTTCGACGTTGTAGACCAGTTTCATCAGCTTCATGTCAGTGGGCAGGATGTAGTGGTTTTCCTCCAGTTGCTGGTGAATGAAGTCCAGTGCGCCTTGCCAGAATTTGCCGCCCGGCGTGTCGAGCAGCACCACTGGTACCAATGGGCTTTTGCCGGTCTGGATCAGCGTCAGCACCTCCAGCGCTTCATCGAGGGTACCGAAGCCACCCGGGCACAGCACCAGGGCATCGGCTTCCTTGACGAAGAACAGCTTGCGGGTGAAGAAGAAGTGGAAGGGCAGCAGGCTGGTCGTGCCGTCGACAGTGGGGTTGGCATGCTGTTCGAACGGCAGCGTTATGTTGAACCCCAGGCTGTTTGCCAGTCCGGCGCCCTCATGGGCGGCGGCCATGATGCCGCCACCGGCGCCAGTGATGACCATCATGTCCGAGCGCGCCAGCGCAGCGCCGAGTTCCCGGGCCATGCTGTAGAGCGGATGTTCCATGGGGGTACGGGCCGAGCCGAAGACAGTGACCTTGCGCCGCCCCTTGAATTGTTCGAGCACGCGAAAAGCCTGTTCCAGTTCGCGCAGGGCTTGCAGGGTGATTTTGGCATTCCAGCGGTTGTGGTCTTCCTGGGCCATGCGTAGCACGGTCAGGATCATGTCGCGGTAGATCGGGGTGTTCGGGCTGTTGGGAGAAATCAGCTTGAGCTGTTCTTCGACCTTGCTGATGAGGTCGTGGCCGCTTTCTTCAAAATGACGGCTCAGGAGGTCATTCGGTTGGTAAGGCATTCAACTTCTCCTTCTGCACAGAACCCTCGGCCCGACAACGTACGTCGATGCCACGACACTTCATGTGTCGCTGTCTGCCCCGGCCCATGCCTGGGCGATCTACTTGACCCGAAAAACACCGGATCATCCAAACAGGCTCTGTTTTTTCCTTGGATGAAAGAAACATTCGCACAATACGACAAACGACGGGCAGCCCCTTTCCAGCCCTGAAAAAGTGAACGTGGATACCTGAAATCTAGACCTTCACAGTGATTTGCGCTGACTTGATCATTGCGCCACAAAGTCTTTCCTGGCAACCGCTTATTGACGATATGCAAGGTGGTTTCACCGCTCGTCCGAACGTACGTCGCATGTGCTGCACTCTGATTTACTAAGTTACAGGTGTCACACGACAGCTTTGCGTCAACGGCATGGCGCACGGTACAAGCGGTTCAAGGATTTATCGCTCAAACGAGAGTGAGGTGCAGGGAGGCGGGATACCATGACCAGAATCGTTCTGGAGATCGATACGCAGCTGTATCGATTGCTGAAATCATCAGCCGAGACCAATCATTTGAGTCTCGAAGAGGAGTGCTGCCGGCGTTTGCGTGGCGGCGAACGCCGTTCGCATTACTTGCAGGCGCTGCTGGCGGAATTGCGCGCCGAAGATGAACAACGGCGCGCCAATTCGCGGTGATTACTTTTTCTTCTTGGTCGGTTGCAGGCAATCCGATTCCTGGAAGCTTGCGGAGCCGACCGGACGGTTGGTCTTCACCTCGGTGAAGTCGTAACGCATGATCGCGCCCTTGGCCATCAGCTTGCGAAACCCTTCGTTTCTGCAGACAGAAGCTCCCAGCTGGAAGTACACCGCTTTCGGGTCTGCACGCATCTTGTCGGCGTGGCTGCTCTGCACGCTCAGATGGTTGATCAGCTGTTTGCCTTCAACGGTGTAGCCTTGATCGAGTATGTCTTCGTTGATCGCTCGTGGAGTGCCGACGCTGCTCTGGGTGGCGACGTTTTGCAGCATTTTGTTCAGTTCCGTGTCTTTCAGGGACGCCGCCTGGGCGTTGAAGGACGACGCCAGCAAAATGGCCGCGGTAGGAACGATAAGGCGCAGCATGAAACTCTCCTGGTTCAGTGATGGGGGTTTGACCCGTCACGTGACTGTGCGTTCAGTGGCGGCGAATTATAGGGGAGGCAGGCTGGACGGTACAGGCTTGCGCCGGGCGGTCTGTTAAACTGCTGGCACTTTTTACCCTGTCGAGTGTTTTTCGTGTCGATTTCCCTTCTCTGCGGGCGTTGCCCGCTATGAGTCATACCCCTGCGCGCTTTGCCTTGAATGCCGTAGCCCGCCTGCGCGATCAGCGCGAGGAGGAGGGCATCAAGCCGATTCAGGCCCGCGGCTGGCGCGCGCCGCGTTGCCGTGATTGCCGGGTGATCGAGAGTCACTGCCTGTGCGCATGGCGTCCGCAGGTCGCTACCCGCTCCGGCGTGTGCCTGATCATGACCAACAAGGAAGTGTTCAAGCCGAGCAACACAGGTTGGCTGATCGCCGACGTGGTCCCTGACAACCATGCCTTCATCTGGTCCCGTACGGAGGTCGATCCGAAGTTGCTGGCGCTGTTATCCGACCCGCAATGGCAGCCTTACCTGGTGTTTCCGGGGGAGTACGTCGCGCCTGAGCGTGTGACAAACAGCGTGGATGTCGATGACACGAAGCGCCCGTTGTTCATTCTGTTGGATGCGACCTGGACCGAAGCGCGGAAGATCTTTCGCAAGAGTCCCTATTTCGATCGCTTGCCGATCCTAAGCCTGCTGCCCGAGAAACTCTCCCGCTACCGGTTGCGCCGCTCGACCCGCAGCGAGCATCTGTGCACGGCGGAAGTGGCGGCGCTGTGCCTCGACCTTGCAGGCGATGTAGCCGCAGCCTCGGCGCTGGATGCCTACTTCGATGTGTTCAGCCAGCACTACCTCGACGCCAAACATCAGTTGGACATGAACGTTTCGACCCCGGCGCATGTCGAGTTGATGCCCTATGTCCAGCCGGTCACAGCATTGATGGACTGATTGTCGCGGATACTGCAATAAAGTGTACCGGCCCTGCTGCTTGACCACCCCGGCTTCGCTGGGCATGCTTGGCGCCGATTAGGGTGCGGCCAGAGTTTGCAACGCGTTTTTTGCGTTGAGCGTGCCTTGTAAGTGCAGCTCCGTGGCTGTGCCTTGAGTTGCTTTGGCGAAATCCGAATGCAGCGGGCGTTCCATGAAAAACAGGATCATTTGAAAAATGGCCACATACGAAATCCTGATTGCCGATGACCACCCACTTTTTCGTAGTGCCTTGCATCAAGCGCTGACACTGGGCCTTGGCCCGGATGTCCGTCTGGTGGAAGTGGCGAGCATCGCCGAGCTGGAAGTCCGCCTGACGGAAAAGTCCGACTGGGATCTGGTACTGCTGGACCTGAACATGCCGGGGGCCTACGGTTTTTCCGGACTGGTCCTGCTGCGCGGTCAGTACCCGCAGATTCCGGTGGTCATGGTCTCGGCCCAGGAAGAGGCGACCATTATGGTCAAGTCTCGTGAGTTCGGCGCCAGTGGCTTCATTCCCAAATCCAGCGACTTGAGTGTGATCCAGAAAGCCGTGCGGGCGGTCCTCGATGGCGACGTGTTCTGGCCGCCGCAGGCGTTCGAAGAGGTCAGCGTCTCAGAAGAGGCGAAGGCGGCCAGCGAAGGTCTTGCCAGCCTGACACCGCAGCAGTTCCGGGTGCTGACCATGGTCTGCGAAGGCTTGCTGAACAAGCAGATCGCCTACGAGCTGAGTGTTTCCGAGGCGACGATCAAGGCGCACGTCACCGCGATTTTCCGTAAACTGAATGTACGGACCCGGACCCAGGCCGCGCTGCTCTTGCAACAACTTGAGTCAATTTCCAGTCATTAAAGGCTGGCGACTTCACGCTTTTTTGACTTTGGTTGAACTAGCTTTCCCACTTCTTTTTTGTCAGTTGCCCACTCTATGTCACCTTTCAAAGGCCAGACCGGCCTGAAACGAATCCTCAATGCCTCCGGTTATTCGCTGGACGGCCTGCGCGCAGCCTTCACCGGTGAAGCCGCCTTTCGGCAACTGGTATTGCTCAACGTCATCCTGATTCCCTTGTCGTTCTTCCTGAATGTCAGCCGGGTCGAGCGGGCGTTGTTGATTGCGGTATGCCTGTTGGCATTGATCGTCGAGTTGCTCAACTCGGCAGTGGAAGCGGCCATCGACCGCATTTCCCTTGAGCGCCACCCACTGTCCAAGAATGCCAAGGACATGGGCAGTGCCGCCCAGTTCGTGGCATTGAGCATGATTGCCCTGGTGTGGGCGGTGATTCTGCTCTAGGCGATCGTTGGCAGTACGATCTCGTCGCTGCGCTGAACCCCGGCGGTGAAGGCGCGGCACAGGTCGAGGAATTCGCGCATCGCCGAGGTCTGATACTTCTGTTTATGCCAGATGAAATAAAACTGTCGCGCCAGATCCAGATCCGGCGTCTCGACAGGCACCAGGCTGCCGCGGCGGAATGCGTCGCGCAAAGCCAGCCTGGAAATGCAACCAATCCCCAGACCTGACTCCACTGCGCGCTTGATTGCTTCGGTGTGCTCAAGCTCCAGGCGGATATTCAAAGAAGTGCGGTGATGGCGCATGGCTTGATCGAAGGTCAACCGTGTGCCGGAGCCTTGTTCGCGCAAGATCCACGCTTCGTGACTCAACTCCTCCATGGTGGCCGTGCCGCGCTTGGCCAGCGGATGCTGAGGGGCGCAAAACACCACCAGTTCGTCCTCGACCCAGCTTTGTACTTCGATGTCCGGGTGACTGCAGTCACCTTCGATCAGACCCAGATCAATTTCATAGTGGGCCACTTGTTGCACGATATTGGCAGTGTTCTGCACGTGCAGCTTCACCTGGCTTTCCGGATGGCGCTGCATGAAGCTGCCGATCAGCAGGGTGGCCAGGTAATTGCCGATGGTCAGGGTCGCGCCCACGGCCAGCGAGCCGAAGCCGGACTTGCCGTTGAGCAGGTCTTCGATTTCCTTGGCCTGGTCCAGCAAGGCCACCGCCTGGGGCAGCAGCTGTTTGCCGAGCGCGTTGAGGCTCAGGCGTTTGCCGGCGCGGTCGAACAGCTGGCAGCTGCACTGGCGCTCCAGTTCGGTGATCGAGGTGCTCGCCGCCGATTGCGAGAGGTTGAGCAGGCCCGCAGCACGGGATACGCTTTCCTGCTGGGCGACGGCGACGAATACTTGAAGTTGACGGAGAGTAAATCGCATATCGATATAACCGATAACCCTTATCTTAATAATCCATTTAACAGATATTGTCGCTGCCATTAGAATGCGATGCAATTGTGCACATCATCGGCGCAGGCAAAATCTCCAGGAGTCCCACGTACATGAGCAACATGAACCACGAGCGTGTCCTCAGTGTTCACCACTGGAACGACACTCTGTTCAGCTTCAAGTGCACCCGTGATCCGGGTCTGCGCTTCGAGAACGGTCAGTTCGTGATGATCGGCCTGCAACAGCCCAACGGCCGCCCGCTTATGCGCGCTTACTCGATTGCCAGCCCGAACTGGGAAGAGCATCTCGAGTTCTTCAGCATCAAGGTGCCTGATGGTCCGCTGACTTCGCAGTTGCAGCATCTGAAGGAAGGCGACGAGATCATCATCAGCAAGAAGCCTACCGGCACGCTGGTACTGGATGACTTGAAGCCTGGCAAACATTTGTACCTGCTCAGCACCGGTACCGGTCTGGCGCCGTTCATGAGCGTCATCCAGGACCCGGAAACCTACGAGCGCTTCGAAAAAGTGATCCTGTGCCACGGCGTGCGTTACGTCAACGAAGTCGCCTACCGCGAATTCATTACCGAGCACCTGCCGCAGAACGAATTCTTCGGCGAAGCACTGCGTGACAAGTTGATCTACTACCCGACCGTGACCCGCGAGCCGTTCGAGAACGAAGGTCGTCTGACCGACCTGATGCGCAGCGGCAAGCTGTTCAGCGACATCGGTCTGCCACCGATCAACCCGCAGGACGACCGCGCCATGCTGTGCGGCAGCCCGAGCATGCTCGACGAGACCAGCGAAGTGCTGAACAGCTTCGGCCTGAAGGTTTCGCCGCGGATGCGCGAGCCGGGTGATTACCTGATCGAGCGTGCCTTCGTCGAGAAGTGACCGCAGGTCACCTGTAGGAGCGAGCATGCTCGCGATGCTCGTTAACGATAACGCGGGAAGCCTGACACCCCGCGGCGTCCTCAGGTTTTTCGCGAGCATGCTCGCTCCTACGGAAGAAGATTTGCAGCGCATCTAAAAAGCCCGCATGACCTGAGAAGGTCATGCGGGCTTTTTCGTTTCCGGAGTTCAGACCGTTGCGGGAATCACCTCGAGGACTCGGATCAAATCCGGCGTCGGGTAGTGCCAACGCACATCCAGATCCCAGAACTGCGCGCCATATTCCCGCTCGGGTGCAGGCGTTTGATAGGCCGGGCGAGGATCCTGCGCCAAACATTGCTCGATCAGCTCCACCAAGGGTTCTTCAAGGCGTTGAGCGTGCCTGTGAGCCTGTTCCAGGGCAGTGTCCGTCCACTGCACGGGAGTCAGCTGCGGCGCGGCGCTGGCGATGCTGTTGGTGGCTGTAGCGATGATGTCGGCATAGGGCACGTAGGGTTTGATATCGAGAATCGGCGTGCCATCGAGCAGATCGATGCCCGAGATCCACAAACGGTTGGCTTCGACCTTGTCCAGTTTCACCACTGACTGCCCGATGCCATTGGGGCGATGGGTTGCGCGGGTGGCAAACACGCCCATGGACTTATTGCCGCCGAGGCGAGGAGGGCGGACCTTCAAGCGTGGCTTTTCCTCCAGGGCCTGGTGGAACAGGAACAGCAGCCACACGTGACTGACCTGCTCCAGGCCCTGCACCGCGTCCCCTTGATCGAACGGTGTCACCAGTTCCAGCACCCCGCGGGCGGCCGGGGCCAGCTGCGGCTGGCGCGGAATGGCGAACTTCTCCTTGAAGCAGGAGCGCACGAAGCCGATGGGGGAAACGCTGTAGGTCATGGTTTGAGGTCGAGGCGGGATTTAAGGCAGGCATGATAACCCGATCAACCCTGGCATCGGTGTCGACTGTGAGTCCGCTATCGCGGGCAAGCCCGCTCCCACAAGGTTTTGTGTATGTCGCAGGATCCATGCACGACACATAACCTGTGGGAGCGGGCTTGCCCGCGATGGCCGCACCGCCGATCTAGAGACTGAATCCGCCATCCAAAGGAATAATATTTCCAGTCATATAGGCCCCGGCAGTACTCGCCAGGCTGATCGCCAGCGCCGCCATCTCTTCCTCGCGACCCCAACGCTTCATCGGGATCAACTCCGTATCCTGCGCCAGCGCCTGCTCATCATTGCCAATGTGCTGGGTCATCTTGCTCGGAAAGCGCCCTGGAGCGATCACATTGACGTTGATGTGCTGGCTCACCAGTTCGCGCGCCAGAATCCTCGACAGTTGATGCAGCGCAGCCTTGCTCGGCCCGTAGGCATACGCCTGTTCACCGAAGGATGAAATCCCAGCCACTGAGCCAATGTTGATGATCCGCGCGGGATTCTGTGCCGAGCCGGCCTTGCGCAGCAGGGGCAGGAATTGCTGGATACAGTTGAATACCGACGTCACGTTGAGTTGCATGACTTTTTCCCAGCCCTTGACCGGGTAGCTCTCCAGCGGTGCACCCCAGGTGGTGCCAGCATTGTTGACCAGGATGTCCAGATGGCTGATCTGCTCGCCCAGGCGTGTGGCCAGTTGCAGGACGCCCTCTTCGGTGGCGAGGTTGGCCGCCATGGCGTGGCAGCGTCCAAGCGCTGCGAGTTCATCGGCGGTCTGCTGGCAGGCCTCGGCATCGCGAGCACAGACGTACACGGTGGCGCCCGCCTCGACGTAGGCCTTGGCGATCATCTTGCCGATACCACGGGTGCCGCCGGTCACCAGGGCGGTGCGGCCTTGCAGGGAAAAGTAGGGGTGCATGGCGAATCCTGAAAACTGAGGTCTTTACACCCTAGTCGTCAGCCGCCAGAAGCGGAGCCACTATTTTTGCGCGGAATGAGGGAGCATACGACTGTGTAGGAGCTGGCTTGCCAGCGATGGTCGTTAACGATAACGCGGATTCACTGGATCACCGCGGCGTTATTGAGTTCTTCGCTGGCAAGCCAGCTCCTACAGAAAACAGATGTGTCTTGAGCTTATTGCGGGCGCACTCGCAGGGTCAGCCCCTTGAGGAAGTTGCGCAGCAACTGGTCGCCGCACGGGCGATAGTTGGTGTGGCCGAACTTGCGGAACAGCGCGCTCAGCTCAGGCTTGGACACCGGGAACTCGGCGGCCTTGAGGATCGCGTGCATGTCGTCTTCTTTCAGCTCGAACGCCACCCGCAGCTTTTTCAGGATGATGTTGTTGGTCACGGGCACTTCGATCGGTTGCGGCGCACGGCTTTCGTCCTTGCCACGCTTGAAGATCACCAGACCGTCGAGGAAATGCGCCATGACTTCGTCCGGGCAGCGTACGAAACCTTCCTCGTCTTCCTCTTTCTTGTCGAGGTAGGTCACCAGGTCCGGCAGGGCCACGTCCAGGCCGCCGAGCTTGATGATCTCGATGACTTTCTTGTCGCTGATGTCGAGCATGTAGCGCACGCTGCGCAGTACGTCGTTATGAATCATGTGTGCAGTCCTGATAATTCAGCTATGGGCGCCGCTGAAAACAGCAGCGCCGAAAGGTGTGGCGGCGCGGGAAGCCTTAGAACTTCTCTTTGCCGGACAAGTAGCGCCATTGCCCCACGGGCACTTTGCCGATGGACACACCGCCGATACGGATGCGGCGGATGGCGACGACCTTCAGGCCGACGGCCTGGCACAGCTGGGCGATGATGCCCGGTTGCGGGTTCTTCATGGCAAAGCGCAGGCGGTTTTCGTTCTGCCAGCTGGCCTTGACCGCCGGCAACTCCTTGCCCTTGTAGGTCAGGCCGTGATTCAGGCGGTTGAGGCCGTGAGCCACCATCTCGCCTTCAACCTCGACCACATACTCTTGCTCGATCTTGCTGGAGTCGGCGGTGAGTTTGCGCAGGATTTTCCAGTCCTGGGTGAACACCAGCAGACCGCTGGCGTTGGCCTGCAGGTCGGTGCTGGCGGTCAGTCGCAGGAAGTGCCCGCGCAACGGGCGCTTGCCGTAGCGGTGTTCTTCGCTCAGGGTCTCTGCGCCGAGGGTGGCCATGGCGGTGTCTGCGTCCATGCCGGCGGGCACATTCAGCAGCAGGGTCACCGGTTCCGGCGCAGTGGCCTTGGCTTCTGGATCAAGCTCGACTTTCTGGGTGTCGACCTTGAATTGCGGTTCGTCGATGACCTCACCGTCGACGGTGACCCAGCCGCCCTCAATGAACAGCTCAGCCTCCCGACGGGAACAGCCGACGAGTTCGATGAGGCGTTTGGAGAGACGAATCGGGTCAGTCATGTCAGGGCCGTAACAAAAAGGGGGTGGGCATTGTACCTGCCTGGCGCCGGTTAATCGCGATTCCATTTCAGCTCAGGGCTCTTTTGTAGGAGCTGGCTTGCCAGCGATGGATTCAAGAGCACCGTGTTTATCCTGAAAGAACGCGGCGCTCTCTCATTCTTCGCTGGCAAGCCAGCTCCTACAGTTGTACGTGTTGTGTCAGCCCTGTTGTGAAAGCTTCTGGTTTTGGCGCAAACGCATGTGCAGCAACGGATACGGTTGCCCCATGCCATCGACTTCCGAGCGGCCGATCACTTCGAAACCCTGCTTGAAGTAAAAACCGAGGGCCTGCGGGTTCTGTTCGTTGACGTCCAGTTCGTCGGCGTTCAGGTGTTCCAGGGCATAGCGCAACAGTTTCTTGCCCAGGCCCTGGCCGCGATGGTCAGGGTCGATGAAGAGCATTTCGACCTTGCCGGCCGCGACGCCGGCGAACCCGGTGATGCGTTGGTTCGAATCCTTGGTGCAGATCAACATCACCGCATCGAGGTAACGGGTCAACACCAGGTTTTTCAGCAATTCGATGTAACTGTCGGGCAGAAAGTCGTGGGTGGCGCGGACCGAGGCCTCCCAGACCCGGGTCAGTTCTTCGTAGTCGCTGAATTTCGGCGTGTGGATGACCGAATGCTGACGCATGCCTGTCTGCCCCTGATGCGTGAGTGATGTGATTCCGTTCAATCTCAAACGATAGCCGTAAAAAAGCCCCGCATCTCGTCAAGAGAGCGGGGCTTTGCGTATTTTTTGCGTTTAGATCTGTTCAGCCCACAGGTCGTATTCGTCGGCGTCGGTCACTTTGCACCAGACCTTGTCGCCCGGCTTGAGGTTGCTGCCGTTGTCGATGAATACGTTACCGTCGATTTCCGGGGCGTCGAAGAAGCAGCGGCCTACCGCACCTTGCTCGTCGACTTCATCGACCAGCACTTCGATCTCGCGGCCGATGCGCATTTGCAGGCGCGCCGAGCTGATGGCCTGCTGGTGCGCCATGAAGCGCTCCCAACGATCCTGCTTGACGTCGTCCGGGACGACTTCCAGGTCCAGGTCATTGGCCGGTGCACCTTCTACCGGCGAGTACTGGAAGCAGCCGACGCGGTCGAGCTGGGCTTCGGTCAGCCAGTTCAGCAGGTACTGGAAGTCTTCTTCGGTTTCGCCGGGGAAGCCGACGATGAAAGTCGAACGGATGATCAGGTCCGGGCAGATTTCGCGCCAGTTCTTGATGCGCGCCAGGGTCTTGTCTTCGAACGCCGGGCGTTTCATCGACTTGAGCACTTTCGGGCTGGCGTGCTGGAACGGGATGTCCAGGTACGGCAGGATCTTGCCGGCAGCCATCAGCGGGATCAGCTCGTCAACGTGCGGGTACGGGTAAACGTAGTGCAGGCGAACCCAGACGCCAAGGGTGCTCAGGGCTTCGCAGAGTTCGGTCATGCGGGTTTTCACCGGCGCGCCGTTCCAGAAACCGGTGCGGTATTTCACGTCGACGCCGTAGGCGCTGGTGTCCTGGGAGATCACCAAAAGCTCTTTGACGCCGGACTTGACCAGACGCTGGGCCTCGTCGAGCACATCGCCTACCGGACGGCTGACCAGTTTGCCGCGCATCGACGGGATGATGCAGAAACTGCAGCTGTGGTTGCAGCCTTCGGAAATCTTCAGGTAGGCGTAGTGGCGCGGAGTCAGCTTGATGCCTTGTGGCGGTACCAGGTCGATCAGCGGGTTGTGATCCTGGCGTGGCGGCACGACTTCGTGCACGGCATTGACCACTTGCTCGTACTGCTGCGGGCCGGTCACGGCCAGCACGCTCGGGTGTACGTCGCGGATGTTGCCTTCTTCGACGCCCATGCAGCCGGTCACGATGACCTTGCCGTTTTCCTTGATGGCTTCGCCGATCACTTCCAGGGACTCGGCCTTGGCCGAGTCGATGAAGCCGCAGGTGTTGACCACCACGACGTCGGCGTCCTGGTAGGTGGACACGACGTCATAGCCTTCCATGCGCAGCTGGGTAAGGATGCGCTCGGAGTCGACCAGTGCTTTGGGGCAGCCCAGGGATACGAAGCCAACCTTTGGATTGGCCGACGCAGGAGTGGTGGACATGTCTAACCTCGGTATTTTGTGACGCCTCGTGCCGAGTGCGGCAAGACGACGGACGGGCGCTTACTTGGCGCCTCTGATCAAAAAGTGCGCAATTCTAGCGATGGTAAGCGCACTTGACCAGCTTTATGCAGGGAAATACGACGAGTGCTGCGCTATGCTTCGCGCCGTTACGCTTTACTGTTTTTTTACAGTCAACAAAACGTCTGTAACGTGAAGTAAAACAGCGCATGCTGCACGACAAAGCATAGTGCTTCTTTCAAAGAAGCCCGAGTCTGGGTAGTAGGAGTGGTGGATGGGTCAGGCAAGTAGTCAGACTGCGGGCGCCGAGCATTCGGCGGTCAAGCCGATCGGTATGCTGGTCGCGGCAGTCGGGGTGGTTTATGGCGATATCGGCACCAGTCCGTTGTACACCCTTAAAGAAGTGTTTTCCGGAGGCTATGGCGTGCCGGTCAACCATGACGGGGTGCTGGGGATTCTGGCACTCATTTTCTGGTCGCTGATCTGGGTCGTGTCGATCAAGTACATGATGTTTGTACTGCGCGCCGACAACCAGGGCGAAGGCGGAATCATGGCCTTGACCGCGCTGGCGCGGCGGGCGGCGGCGGGGCACGCCAGATTGCGCACGTTGCTGGTGGTCTGCGGACTGATTGGTGCGGCGTTGTTCTATGGCGACAGCATGATCACCCCGGCGATCTCCGTGCTGTCGGCGATTGAAGGCCTGGGCCTGGCATTCGAGGGCATCGATCATTGGGTCGTGCCATTGTCGCTGGTGGTGCTGGTCGCGCTGTTTCTGATTCAGAGTCACGGGACCGCGCGCATCGGCATTCTGTTCGGGCCGATCATGGTCACCTGGTTCCTCGTGCTGGGCGCACTGGGTGTCTATGGCATCAGCCAGCATCCAGAAGTCCTGCAAGCGATGAATCCGGTATGGGGTGTACGTTTCTTCATGGTCCATCCGGGCATGGGCGTGACGATTCTCGGCGCCGTGGTGCTGGCATTGACCGGTGCCGAAGCGCTGTACGCGGACATGGGCCACTTCGGCCGCAAGCCGATTGCACGTGCCTGGTTCATCCTGGTACTGCCGGCGTTGGTGCTGAACTACTTCGGCCAGGGCGCCTTGCTGCTGGGCGACCCGGAAGCTGCCCGTAACCCGTTCTACCTGCTGGCACCGAGCTGGGCATTGATCCCGCTGGTCGGTCTGTCGACCCTGGCCACGGTGATTGCCTCGCAAGCGGTGATTTCCGGTGCGTTCTCCCTGACCCGTCAGGCGATCCAGCTCGGTTACATTCCGCGCATGCACATCCGGCACACCTCCAGCGCCGAACAGGGCCAGATCTACATCGCCGCGGTGAACTGGGCGCTGATGGTCGGTGTGGTGCTGTTGGTGTTGGGTTTCGAATCCTCCGGAGCTCTCGCCTCGGCCTATGGTGTGGCGGTGACCGGGACCATGCTGATGACCAGCATTCTGGTGTCCGCGGTGATCCTGCTGCTGTGGAAATGGCCACCGGTGCTTGTGGTCCCGATCCTGTTGGGTTTCCTGTTGGTAGATGGTGTGTACTTCGCCGCCAACGTGCCGAAAATCATTCAGGGCGGTGCATTCCCGGTAATCGCCGGTTTCGCCTTGTTTGTGCTGATGACCACCTGGAAGCGCGGCAAACAATTGCTGGTGGAGCGTATCGATGAAGGTGGACTGCCACTGCCGATCTTCATCAGCAGCATCGCCGTGCAACCGCCGCATCGTGTTCAAGGTACCGCCGTGTTCCTGACGGCTCGGCCGGATGCCGTGCCCCACGCGCTGTTGCACAACCTGCTGCATAACCAGGTGTTGCACGAGCAGGTGGTGCTGCTGACGGTGGTGTACGAAGACATCCCGCGGGTGCCGCCATCACGACGGTTCGAGGTCGATGCCTACGGCGAAGGTTTCTTCCGGGTGATCCTGCATTTCGGCTTCATTGATGAGCCGGACGTGCCCCAAGCGTTGAAGCTGTGTCATCTCGATGAACTGAACTTCAGCCCGATGCGCACCACGTACTTCCTCAGCCGCGAAACGGTCATCGCCTCCAAGCTTGAAGGCATGTCGCGCTGGCGCGAGGCGCTGTTTGCGTTCATGTTGCAGAACGCCAACGGCAACCTGCGTTTCTTCAATCTGCCGTTGAACCGGGTGATTGAACTGGGTACGCAGGTGGAAATGTAAACCTGATCCTGTAGGAGCGAGCCTGCTCGCGAAAAACCGGAGTTCACCGCGGACATTCAGGCAGCCAGCGTTATCGTTGACGACTATCGCGAGCAGGCTCGCTCCTACAGGGATTTGTGGCGTTGAATGAAAAAGCCCCCGCTATCGTGAGATGGCGGGGGCTTTTTCATTCAGCGGGGCTCAGATCACTCTTGAGCTTGCTCCTCTTTGGCTTGACGCTTCTCGATCACATCCACCAAACGCTTGGCCAACGCCGGGTAGTTCTCGTCGAAGTGGTGGCCGCCAGGCAGCTTGATGGCTTCGCCCACTGCCGTCTTGTCGGTGCAGCCACTCTCGTCGGTTTCCTCTTCACCGTAGATGCACACCACTTTGGCGGCTGGCAGCTTGGCCATTTCCGGGCCGGTGGCGGCTTCTTTGCCGGCGTTGCCGAGCCAGCCTTCGACTTCGATCTCGAAGCTGCCGGTACGGGCGAAGGCCAGCAGGATGATCGCGTCGACGCGTTGCTGCTCGGACTCGGCCAGGCGGTTGTAGATCGCCGGCAGGACATCGGCGCCGAACGAGTATCCGGTCAGGATGAAGCGCTTGGTGCCCCATTTCTGCCGGTAGTGTTGCATCAGTTCAGCCAGGTCCAGCGCGCTTTGCTCCGGGCTCTTGTGTTGCCAGTAGTAGCGCAGGGTATCGATGCCGACCACCGGGTAGCCGATCTTGGCCATCTCGCCCGCCACATCGCGGTCGAGGTCGCGCCAGCCGCCGTCACCGGACAGGAACAGGGTCACGGTGTCCCTGGCCTGGCCGGCGGGCACTTCGACCACCGGGATCTGCAGGCCGCCAGCGGCCTTGTCGCCACCGACGAGGATCTTGCGCAGTTCGTTGTTCAGCACTTGCGGCAGGTTGATGTCGTAGTCGCTGATGCTGGTTTCGGCGTTCGGTTGATCACGCACGAAGCCGGCACTGGTGTCGTCCGGGTTGTCGTTCCATGCGACCAGCCAATGTCCGTGGGCAGCGCTTTTTGGCAGCAGGTGAGTGCAGCCACCTTTTTCCAGGGCCAGGTCGACCGAGACGGCCTGGGCCTTGTCATTCTTCTGCTCGGACAACCAGCGCCAGGCCAGCACGGCACCCGGGCCGATACCGCTGACCAAGGTCGCCGGGCCTTTGAGTTCTCTGAGGCCCGATTGCAGGGCGCGGCTTTGCAACAGGCAGTCCTTGGGCAGGATCACCTGGACGATTTGCGCCGAGCCACTGCGGCTCAGGGTCAGCAATTGCTTGTCACTGAGCTTCTGGTCTTCGTTGATCGCCACCAGCACCTGGGCGCGAGGCGTAGTGCCGGGGATGACACGGGTCATCGCCGCACCATCGGCCGGGGTCAGCAATTCGAGGGTCGGTTCCGGTGCCGGGCGTTTCAGGTACCAGTAACCGCCACCGAGAATCAGGGCCACTATTACCAGTGTGCCCAATACATACCGCAAGGAGCGTTGAATCATCAGCGTTTCACCAATCCGGTCAAGCCGCCCGCGATCAGGGCAGCAGTGTCGGCCAGCGCAACCAGCGGATCGAGTCCGGCGGGCACGGCCATATAACGGGGTTCCCAATCAGGCTGGAACTTGTCTTTGAAGCGGCGCAAGCCTTGGAAGTTGTAGAGCTGCTCACCACGGCGGAATACCATCGAGCCCAGGCGCTGGGTCAAGGGTGCGCCGCGACGGGGTTGCAACCCCGACAACGGCACCATGCCCAGGCTGAAGCGCGCGTATCCATGATTTTTATAATGCTGGATCAGGCCGACCATCATGAACTCCATGGTCAGCTTCGGGGCGTCCGGATGCGCGCGCATCAGGTCGAGGCTGGCCAGGTCGTGGCCGTAGGTCTCGAGCAAGTTGGCGAATGCGACCGGGCGACCTTCGAAACGAATCACCGCGATGCGGAAATACTTGAGGTAGTCATCGCCGAAGCGACCCAGCGAAAAACCTTTCTCCCGGACGTTTTTGCCGGTCAGCCAGGCGTCGGAAATCACTTTGAGCTCATCCATCGGCGCGTGGCCCGGCTCAAAGATTTCCAGCGAGAGGCCGTCACGGGTGCCGCGGTTCCAGGTGTAGCGCAGGTCTTTCATCTCCTTGCCCTTGGCTTCGAGATCAAACCGCTTGAGATCGACCCGGGCTTCTTCGCCGAGCTTGATCGCGGTCAGGCCGATGTCCATGTAGTACGGCAGGTTCTCTGCGCGCACCTGATAGAACACAGGACGGGCGTGGTGGATGTCGCACAGGTCGCGGAACTGCCAGATCATTTCCGCCCGTTGCTGGCCCGGGCCGATCGGGTCATACAACGCCACCAGGCTGCGGCCACGGCGGGCGTACATCAGGAACGCTTCGTCATTGGGGTGAAACAGCAGCGCCTTGTCTCCGGTCAGGGCCAGGCCGCCATCCGGTTGGGCCGATGCCATGAGGATCTTGCTGGCGCGCTCCAGTTCGTCGGGCGTCGGCAGGTGAATGACCGGACGCGCGGTGCGCAGCAGCCAGGTCAGCGACACCACCACCAACAGCACGGCAGCCCCGAGCAGCGAGCGCAGGCCGCGAGGGGCATCGGCATCCAGGGTGAACTGCCACCAGAGCTGGTGGCTGTACGGAACGTCCTGATAGGCGAACAGCAGCAACCAGATCGACGCACCGAGCACGCACAGGCTGGCCACCAGGTACAGCGGCGAGAACGGCACTTCGGTCAGGCGGCTGGGGCGATAGAATGAGCGGCGGAATACCCCGAGCAGGCTCGCTGTCAGCACCATCAGGCTGGCTTCTTCCCAGTCGAAGCCTTTGAGCAGTGAGAGCAGGGCGCCGACCAGCAACAGAATGGTGGTCAGCATCCACGCAGCCGACAGCCGGCGGCGCAGCCCCTGGGCCAGCAACAGACAAAGAACGCCGACCAGGCTGGCGCCAAAGTGCGAAGCATCGACCAGTCGATGGGGGATCAGAAACCCGATGTGTTCCAGGCGGGTATCGATTTCCGGGGTGGCCCCGGAGAACAGCAGGACAACGCCGGACAGGAATACCAGCACCGCCAGGATCGGAGCCGCCAGGCCTGAGGCTGCGCGCAATGTCTGGCGTGTCTGGAACAGGCGCTGACCTTCGTTGATCAGCAACAGCAGGCAGGCCACCAGCAAGGGCAGGACCACGTAGATCAAGCGATAAAGCAGCAGGGCGGCCGCCAGTGGTGCGGCACCCAGGGTATCGGAAAACGCCGCCAGCAAAATCGCCTCGAACACCCCGACACCGCCCGGCACATGGCTGAGCACCCCGGCGGCGAGGGCCAGCAGGTAAACCAGAAGGAACGCACCGAAGGGTGGCGTTTCCGGCAGCAACAGATAAAGCACGGTCGCGGCGGCGGCTACGTCCAGGGCGGTGATGATCAATTGCAGGAACGTCAGGCGGCTCCCGGGCAAGCGCAAGGTGCGGCGCCCGACCTTGACCAGCAGGTTGTCCGGGTACGGCTGTTCCGGCAGGCGACGACGGTAGATGCCGATGGCCAGCACCGAAAACAGCACGAGCACGGCGCTTGCCACCACGCCCAGCAACGTCTCGGAGAGCCCCAGGGCGGTGGACGCGGCCGGCAGGTCGCTGAGTGTCGCCAGGGCGGCCAGCGGCGGCAGGGCGCAACCCAGCGAGAGGCTGGCGAACAGTGTCATGCGGGCGACTTCACCCGCTCCCACACCATGGCGGGCATAGAGGCGATAGCGAACCGAACCGCCCGACAACATTGAAAGACCGATGGCGTTGCCGATGGCAAAGGCCGTGAAACCGCCCAGTGCCAGTGTGCGCGGTGCCAGGCTCACGCCGGCATAGCGGCTGGCCGACCATTCGTAGCCGAGCAGAATGATGAAACCCACTACAGTGGCGGCCAGGGCGCCCATCAAGGCAGGTTGTGGAACTTCGAGGATCGAATCGTGCAGCGCGTAAAGGTCGAGTTCGCTCAACAGGTGGCGACAGGCAATCAGCGCGATTGCGAACAACAGCAGGGTGATCGCCAGGCCAATGGGTTGACGGTACTTGCTCAACAGATCAAGCAGGCGCAGACGTTCGGCCTTGATCGGTTGTGTCGCTGTGACAGTGTCTTGTGAATCAGACGAGTTGGCGCGCATCAATCACCTCTTGGATTGTGCGCGACAGGATGGGGGTATCCAGCCAAGTTACCAATCCCTGTAGAAAAAAATAATCACAAATATTAACGCCTATCACCGGGCAGCGGGGACGGCGCGACATCAGTCGTGAAGGCTTCAGCCTGCGATAGAGCATAGTCTGAACCCGGCGCATGGGTGACCCCAAACGGCTTGTTACACAGTGACAGATCATTGTTGCGAAAGGACTTTTTCAACAGATACAAAAAAGGCCACTCTTTCGAGTAGCCTTTTTTGATGTTTGGTTGCGGGAGCCGGATTTGAACCGACGACCTTCGGGTTATGAGCCCGACGAGCTACCAGACTGCTCCATCCCGCGTCTGTGTGGCGGCATTCTATAGAGTAATGCCGGGGTGTCAACCGTTAATCCTGAAGCAGGTCAAATAAACGTTGAATCGCGGCAAACGGTCGCAGCCGTGGCCTAAGTTTCGGAATCAGAACGATTTCTGCTTTCTGCTCGATTGAGCAGGTTGGCTGGTTTCGGTGCTGCAAAACAAGCGCGCACAAAAAAGGCCACTCTTTCGAGTAGCCTTTTTTGATGTTTGGTTGCGGGAGCCGGATTTGAACCGACGACCTTCGGGTTATGAGCCCGACGAGCTACCAGACTGCTCCATCCCGCGTCTGTGTGCCGGCATTCTATAGAGATACGCCAGGGTGTCAACCTTCAATTCAGATAAAACCTGTTCCGCTTCAATCGGTTAGCTTGTCGAAGGGCGGGTTGGTCAGCCTGCGAGGCAGGCGGGGCAAGGCCTGCGGCTCTATCGTGAGTGTTTTTTCGATTGAAAAAATAAATTCACCAACGACATTTCCCACGAGTCGAAAAGAACATTCAGACTACTGGTGCTATATACAGGTGTCGGTGAGATACTGCATATCCGTCATACCCAGACGCCTTTTCCTTGCCATGAACACTGCTTTGCCATGACTCAGCGAAAGATCATCCACGTCGATTGTGACTGTTTCTACGCCGCCATTGAGATGCGTGACGACCCGCGGCTGGCCGGCAAGCCATTGGCCGTGGGCGGGTCCGCGGATCGGCGTGGGGTGATCGCTACCTGCAATTATGAGGCGCGAGCGTACGGGGTGCGTTCGGCAATGTCCTCTGGGCATGCCTTGAAACTGTGCCCGGACCTGATCATTGTCAAGCCACGTATGGATGCCTATAGAGAAGCGTCCAGGGAAATTCACACGATCTTTCGCGACTACACCGAGATCATCGAGCCGCTCTCACTCGATGAGGCGTACCTCGATGTGTCGGACAGCGCGCATTTCGCGGGCAGTGCGACACGAATCGCCCAGGATATCCGGCGCCGGGTCTCCAACCAATTGCATATCACCGTGTCGGCGGGTGTGGCGCCAAACAAGTTTCTGGCCAAGATCGCCAGTGACTGGAAAAAGCCCAACGGCCTGTTCGTCATTACTCCGGACCAGGTCGAGGACTTTGTCAGTGGCTTGCCGGTGAGCAAATTGCACGGGGTCGGCAAAGTCACCGCCGACAAGCTCGGCAAGCTGGGTATCTCCGACTGCCGGCAATTGCGCGAGTGGGACAAGTTGGCGCTGGTGCGTGAGTTCGGCAGTTTTGGCGAGCGGCTCTGGAGCCTGGCCCGTGGGATCGATGACCGCGTGGTGCATAACGATAGTCGCCGTCAGTCGATCAGTGTTGAAAACACCTACGACGTTGACCTGCCGGACCTGAAGAGTTGCCTGGACAAGTTGCCCGAGCTGCTGGAGACCCTGGCCGGTCGCATGGCACGAATAGACAGCAGTTATCGTCCGGGCAAGCCATTCGTCAAAGTGAAGTTCCACGATTTTACCCAGACGACATTGGAGCAGGCCGGGGCAGGGCGGGATCTGGGAAGTTATCAGTTGATGCTGACACAGGCCTTCAATCGCGGCGGTAAACCGGTGCGGTTATTGGGCGTCGGCGTGCGGCTGGAGGACTTGCGGGGCGGGTTCGAGCAGATGGAGTTGTTTGAGCGGTAGTTCGGAGGTGAATCTGCGGGCCCTTTCGTCGGATCGCCGCCCGGAGCAAGCCCGCTCCCACAATAGATCGCGGATCAACGGTGGGAGCGAGCCGGCTCCGGGCGGCTTTCCGACGAAGCTTTTGGCTTTTTAGTTCAGCCCCGGATTCGCCACCAGTCGTTCGCCATTGCGGGCCAGCGACTTGAGGAATTCGCTCTGCAATTCGGGATCATTGCGCGTCAGTTCGATCAGGCTCTGTTCCAGCTCGCTGGCTTCTTCTTCAAGACCCAGTTCCGACAGGCGTTTGACCCGGTGTACCCACTGACTCACCTCATCGCCTTCGAGGTCGTCGTAGATCAGGCCGTGGGCCTCATACAGCTTGCTGCGCAGGTTGCTGCTGATGGCCAGGGTGGAATCGCTGTGCACGTTGCCCTGGGCATCCTCGACACGGATCAGCAACCGGCTCAGATGATTGATGTCATGTTCGGCGAACGGGCTGTCCAACAGATTCAGGCGCAACACGCCGTTTTTGTCGGTGGTCAGCTCGAAGGTTTCCTTGCCGGCCTTGACCTCGACCGGACGCTCGCTCCAGGGCAGGCTTGAATACTCAGTGCGTTTGTCGCGCTGGACTTCACCAATACCGGCCAGGTTTTGCTGCGCGCGGCCGTGGGACTGCACGTTCATGAACGGGTTGAGCCCGGCGAAACCGTAGCTCAGCCAGTCCTTGGTCATGCTGTCCGGCAGATTGCCGAGGGTGAACACATTGACCACGTTGGCACCGATACCCGCCACCACGGCCACCGCGCCCAGCGGGATTTCGTAAATTTCCCGCCAGGGTTGGTACGGCGTATAGCGGTCGTAGTGACGCGTGACTTCGTACTCGGTGACTTCGAACGTCTTCTGCTCGTGGATTTTCACCCGCCGTTGCGGCAGGTCAAGCACCTTGGGCTCACCGACATCGATCTGCAGG
>NZ_AKJJ01000069.1:0-27457 GCF_000282395.1 Pseudomonas sp. GM55
ATATTTCGAAAGGCGCCAGATTAACAGTCTGGCGCCTTTGCTTTAACGGCTTCATCCGCGGATGTGGTGGAATTGGTAGACACACTGGATTTAGGTTCCAGCGCCGCGAGGCGTAAGAGTTCGAGTCTCTTCATCCGCACCAAATAAGGCTTCACTCAGGCTGTCGGCCTGGCTGGAGCTTGATAAAGAAGTTGTTTGGCTTCTTTAACAGGCAATATGGTGGGCGTAGCTCAGTTGGTAGAGCACGGGATTGTGACTCCCGTTGTCGTGGGTTCGATCCCCATCGTCCACCCCATATTTCGAAAGGCGCCAGATTGAAAAGTCTGGCGCCTTTTTTGTTTCAGCGGCCGCAGGTTCCGGGTCGCAGGGGCAGGGCGTTTCGTCGTATTTATGTTTCTCGATGATGCAGTCCTGCCCGCCGGCCTTGCTTGCGGGATCGGCTGTCAGGGAGATGATTGGCTGCCTTCTCTATATATGGAAAGGTCGGCGCAGAGCCCTGACGTGATTGGTTGTATCTGCCATCGGGGCGAGGTGCATTCGTGCATTCGCACCTATAAATTGCCTGCTGCTGTTTTACCCGTTTTCAGTAGGGTGACTTCTTGAGTTTGACCCACTAGAATGCATGCCCTTGATTCTGGGGTCGGAAACGGCCGGCTAACGTCTGTGCAACGAGGAATATCCATGCAAGTTTCTGTTGAAAATACTACTGCTCTTGAGCGCCGCATGAGCGTCACCGTGCCGGCTGAGCGCATCGAGAGCCAGGTCAACAAGCGTCTGCAGCAGACCGCCCAAAAGGCCAAGATTGCTGGCTTCCGTCCAGGCAAAGTGCCGATGAGCGAAATCAAGCGCCGTTTCGGTGCCGATGCTCGTCAGGAAGCTGTGGGCGACGTGATCCAGTCTTCCTTCTACGAAGCTGTGGTTGAGCAGAAGCTGAACCCGGCTGGTCAGCCTTCGATCGAGCCAAAATCCCTGGAAGCGGGCAAGGACCTGGAATACGTCGCTGTTTTCGAAGTGTTCCCTGAGTTCACCGTTGCCGGTTTCGAAGGTATCACCGTTGAGCGCTTGAGCGCTGACGTGGCTGATGCCGATCTGGACAAGATGCTGGAAATCCTGCGCAAGCAGAACACCCGTTTCGAAGTGGCCGATCGCGCTGCCCAGAACGAAGATCAGTTGAACATCGATTTCGTCGGCAAGGTCGACGGTGAAGTGTTCGCTGGTGGTTCCGCCAAGGGTACTCAGCTGGTTCTGGGTTCCGGCCGCATGATCCCTGGTTTCGAAGATGGCCTGGTTGGCGCTAAAGCCGGTGAAGAACGCGTTCTGAACCTGACTTTCCCAGAGGATTATCAGAACCTGGACCTGGCTGGCAAAACCGCTGAGTTCACCGTGACTGTAAACACCGTTTCCGAGCCAAAGCTGCCAGAACTGACCGAAGAGTTCTTCGCTCAATTCGGCATCAAGGAAACCGGTCTGGAAGGTTTCCGTGCCGAAGTTCGCAAGAACATGGAGCGTGAGCTGCGTCAGGCGATCAAATCCAAGGTCAAGAATCAGGTAATGGACGGTCTGCTGGCCACCAACCCGATTGAAGTGCCAAAGGCTCTGCTGTCCAACGAAGTTGACCGTCTGCGCGTGCAGGCTGTTCAGCAGTTCGGCGGCAACATCAAGTCTGACCAGCTGCCGGCCGAGCTGTTCGAAGAACAAGCCAAGCGTCGTGTAGTGCTGGGTCTGATCGTGGCTGAAGTGGTCAAGCAATTCGACCTCAAGCCAGACGAAGCCCGCGTTCGCGAGATGATTCAGGAAATGGCTTCGGCCTACCAGGAACCTGAGCAAGTTGTGTCCTGGTACTACAAGAACGACCAGCAACTGAACGAAGTTCGTTCGGTTGTGCTGGAAGAGCAAGTTGTGGATACTGTTCTGCAGAAAGCTAGCGTGACCGACAAATCGGTCTCTTACGAAGAAGCGGTCAAGCCGGTAGAAGCACCACAAGCCGACTGATCACTTTTGCGGTAAGAAGCAAACACCATAAGCCAGCCTTCGAGCTGGCTTATGCGTATTCAAGACATAACTATTTGGGAGTGACTGCAGAGCATGTTCCGTAATTCGTATATTCAGCAGAACTCTGATATCCAGGCCGCAGGCGGCCTGGTCCCGATGGTTGTCGAGCAGTCCGCTCGTGGCGAGCGCGCCTACGACATCTACTCGCGCCTCCTCAAGGAGCGAGTGATCTTTCTGGTTGGCCCGGTAGAGGACTACATGGCCAACCTGATCTGTGCGCAACTGCTGTTCCTTGAAGCGGAAAACCCGGACAAGGACATCCATCTCTACATCAACTCCCCGGGCGGTTCGGTGACGGCGGGTATGTCGATTTACGACACCATGCAGTTCATCAAGCCCAACGTGTCGACCACTTGTATCGGTCAGGCGTGCAGCATGGGCGCGTTTCTGCTGACGGCCGGTGCCCCCGGCAAGCGTTACTGCCTGCCGAACTCGCGTGTGATGATTCACCAGCCGCTGGGCGGTTTCCAGGGGCAGGCGTCGGATATCGAAATCCACGCCAAGGAAATCCTGTTTATCCGCGAGCGTCTCAACACGCTGATGGCCAAACATAGCGGGCGCACTCTTGAAGAAATCGAGCGCGATACCAACCGCGACAATTTCATGAGTGCAGATGCTGCACGTGAGTACGGCTTGATCGACGAAGTGATCAGCCAGCGTCCTGTTTAAAATAAGCAGCTCAAAACAGGCTTGGTCGGCGGGTCCGACACCAGCGGGCTTGAAAAAGCCCGCAATAGCCTTCATCTTGTGTTGCAAGCCTATCGGATTTGGATCGAACGAATGACTGACACCCGCAACGGCGAGGACAACGGCAAGCTGCTCTATTGCTCCTTCTGTGGCAAAAGCCAGCATGAAGTGCGCAAATTGATTGCCGGCCCCTCGGTCTTTATCTGCGACGAGTGCGTCGACCTGTGCAACGACATCATCCGCGAGGAGGTGCAGGAAGCACAGGCTGAAAGCAGCGCGCATAAATTGCCTTCGCCTAAAGAAATCAGCGGCATCCTCGATCAGTATGTGATTGGTCAGGAGCGTGCGAAAAAGGTTCTGGCCGTAGCGGTGTACAACCACTACAAGCGCCTGAACCAGCGTGACAAAAAGAATGACGACGTCGAACTCGGCAAGAGCAACATCCTGCTGATCGGCCCGACAGGCTCGGGTAAAACCCTGCTTGCCGAAACTCTGGCCCGCTTGCTGAACGTTCCGTTCACCATCGCCGACGCAACCACCCTCACCGAGGCGGGTTACGTGGGTGAAGATGTCGAGAACATCATTCAGAAGCTGCTGCAGAAATGCGATTACGACGTAGAAAAAGCCCAGATGGGCATTGTCTACATCGATGAAATCGACAAGATTTCGCGCAAGTCTGACAACCCGTCGATCACCCGGGACGTTTCCGGTGAAGGCGTGCAGCAGGCCTTGCTCAAGTTGATCGAAGGCACGGTCGCTTCCGTTCCGCCTCAAGGTGGTCGCAAGCATCCGCAGCAGGAGTTCCTGCAGGTCGACACCCGTAACATCCTGTTCATCTGCGGCGGTGCGTTCTCCGGTCTGGAAAAGGTTATTCAAAACCGTTCCACCAAGGGCGGCATCGGTTTCAGCGCGGAAGTGCGCAGCAAGGAAGAAGGCAAGAAAGTCGGTGAATCCCTGCGTGAAGTCGAGCCTGACGATCTGGTCAAGTTCGGTCTGATCCCGGAATTCGTCGGTCGTCTGCCGGTACTTGCCACGCTGGACGAGCTTGACGAGGCTGCGTTGATGCAGATCCTCACCGAGCCGAAAAATGCCCTGACCAAGCAGTATGCCAAGCTGTTCGAGATGGAAGGCGTTGATCTGGAATTCCGTTCCGACGCTCTGAAATCGGTCGCCAAGCGTGCCCTGGAGCGTAAAACTGGTGCCCGTGGCCTGCGTTCGATTCTCGAAGGTGTATTGCTCGACACTATGTATGAAATCCCCTCGCAATCCGAGGTGAGCAAAGTAGTGATCGATGAAAGCGTGATAGAAGGCAAGTCCAAGCCACTGTATATCTATGAAAACAGTGAGCCGACCGCCAAGGCCGCGCCAGACGCTTAAGCGTCACGCAGCTTGAATAAAGAAGGGGCCTTCGGGCCCCTTTGCTTTTTGCGGGTTTTAACACTGTCTTTGTGCTTGTTTTTTTTCAAGGCAGCCCCCATCTTGGTTTCAAGCTTACTTCCATCTGTTTACGGCCTTATGGCCGCCGTAGAGGCGAAATCATGAAGACAACCATCGAATTGCCTCTCCTGCCATTGCGTGATGTCGTGGTTTATCCGCACATGGTTATCCCGCTGTTCGTGGGGCGCGAGAAATCCATCGAAGCCCTCGAGGCTGCGATGACGGGTGACAAGCAGATTCTTCTGCTGGCCCAGAGAAACCCGGCTGACGACGATCCCGGTGAAGATGCCCTGTATCGCGTTGGTACAATTGCTACCGTTCTGCAGCTGCTTAAGCTGCCTGACGGCACGGTCAAGGTTCTGGTCGAAGGCGAGCAGCGGGGCGCCGTTGAGCGCTTCAGCGAAGTGGACGGTCACTGCCGTGCCGAAGTCTCCCTGATCGACGAAGTCGATGCGCCAGAGCGCGAGTCGGAAGTGTTCGTGCGCAGCCTGTTGTCGCAGTTCGAGCAATATGTTCAGTTGGGCAAGAAAGTCCCGGCTGAAGTCCTGTCGTCGCTCAACAGCATCGACGAGCCGGGCCGCCTGGTGGACACCATGGCCGCGCACATGGCCCTGAAGATCGAACAGAAGCAGGAAATCCTCGAGATCATCGATTTGTCGGCCCGGGTCGAGCACGTTCTGGCGTTGCTGGATGCCGAGATCGATCTGCTGCAAGTCGAGAAACGCATTCGCGGCCGCGTCAAAAAACAAATGGAACGCAGTCAGCGCGAGTACTACCTGAATGAGCAGATGAAGGCCATTCAGAAAGAGCTCGGCGACAGCGACGAAGGTCACAACGAAGTCGAAGAGCTGAAAAAGCGTATCGATGCCGCCGGCCTGCCAAAAGACGCGCTGGCCAAGGCGACGGCCGAACTGAACAAGCTCAAGCAGATGTCGCCGATGTCCGCGGAAGCGACCGTGGTGCGCTCCTACATCGACTGGCTGGTTCAAGTGCCGTGGAAGGCCCAGAGCAAGGTGCGCCTGGACCTGGCGCGCGCCGAAGACATTCTGGATGCCGACCACTATGGCCTGGAAGAGGTCAAGGAACGCATCCTCGAATACCTCGCCGTGCAAAAACGCGTGAAGAAAATTCGTGGTCCGGTGCTGTGCCTGGTCGGTCCTCCAGGGGTGGGTAAAACGTCCCTGGCGGAGTCGATCGCTCACGCCACCAACCGCAAATTCGTGCGCATGGCCCTTGGCGGCGTGCGTGATGAAGCGGAAATTCGTGGTCATCGCCGTACTTACATCGGTTCGATGCCAGGAAGATTGATTCAAAAGATGACAAAAGTGGGTGTCCGCAATCCGCTGTTCCTGCTCGATGAAATCGACAAGATGGGTAGCGACATGCGTGGCGATCCGGCATCGGCGTTGCTGGAAGTGCTCGATCCCGAGCAGAACCACAACTTCAACGATCACTATCTGGAAGTCGATTACGACCTGTCCGATGTGATGTTCCTGTGCACCTCGAACTCGATGAACATCCCGCCGGCGTTGCTGGACCGGATGGAAGTGATCCGTCTGCCGGGCTACACCGAAGACGAGAAGATCAACATCGCCGTCAAATACCTTTCGCCAAAGCAGATTGCTGCCAATGGCCTGAAGAAAGGCGAGCTGGAGTTTGACGAAGAAGCGATCCGCGACATCATCCGCTACTACACCCGTGAAGCCGGTGTGCGTGGGCTTGAGCGTCAGATTGCCAAGGTTTGCCGCAAGGCCGTCAAGGAGCATGCGCTGGAAAAACGCTTCTCGGTGAAGGTTTCCGCAGAGATGCTGGAGCACTTCCTGGGCGTGCGCAAATTCCGCTACGGCCTGGCCGAGCAGCAGGATCAGATCGGCCAGGTGACCGGGCTGGCGTGGACTCAGGTGGGTGGCGAACTGCTGACCATCGAAGCCGCTGTGGTACCGGGCAAAGGCCAGTTGATCAAGACCGGTTCCTTGGGTGACGTGATGGTCGAGTCGATCACTGCTGCCTTGACTGTTGTTCGCAGCCGGGCGAAAAGCCTGGGCATTCCCCTGGACTTCCATGAGAAGCGCGACACGCACATCCATATGCCGGAGGGGGCGACTCCCAAGGACGGTCCTAGCGCCGGTGTAGGCATGTGTACGGCCCTGGTGTCGGCATTGACCGGCATTCCGGTACGCGCGGATGTCGCCATGACCGGCGAAATCACTTTGCGTGGCCAGGTACTGGCGATTGGCGGTTTGAAAGAAAAACTGCTGGCTGCCCATCGCGGCGGAATCAAGACTGTGATCATTCCTGAAGAGAATGTGCGCGATCTCAAAGAGATTCCGGACAATATCAAGCAGGATCTACAGATTAAACCGGTTAAATGGATTGACGAGGTCCTGCAAATTGCGTTGCAATACGCGCCGGAGCCCTTGCCGGACGTGGCTCCGGAGATAGTCGCGAAGGATGAGAAACGCGACGCAGATTCTAAGGAAAGAATTAGCACGCATTAGTACGTATTTGCCTGGGGGGCTTCCTTGACAGCTTTTTAGAGCCCTTGTTATAAAGCGGCTCTTAAGTGTCTGTAGGCCATTCAGCACTCGTTTTTGCTTTCACCAAAAAACTTAGAATCATACTCAAATAGATATAAGGGGACTTAGAGTGAACAAGTCGGAACTGATTGATGCTATCGCTGCATCCGCTGATATCCCGAAAGCTGCTGCTGGCCGTGCGCTGGACGCTGTAATCGAATCCGTCACTGGCGCTCTGAAGGCTGGCGACTCTGTTGTTCTGGTTGGTTTCGGTACTTTCTCCGTAACTGATCGTCCAGCTCGCATTGGTCGTAACCCGCAGACCGGTAAGACGCTGGAAATCGCCGCAGCCAAAAAACCAGGTTTCAAAGCCGGTAAAGCACTGAAAGAAGCTGTCAACTAAGTTCGATTCAGGTTTTTACCCATCCGGGTCGGGGTCATGCCTGACTTGGCAGCGGAGCGGCAGTCCTGACTGCAGGTCGCCGGTTCAAGACACCGAGGGTCGCCCGTTCGAGCCCTCGATCCGCTCCGCCAGTTACGAGAAGGCGCATCCTCGGATGCGCCTTTCTTCTATCCGGATTCTACCCACGCTCCACGGTTGCCTAATTTTGAAGTTCAACCGTTTCTGGGGGACGCATGCTGCAGAATATCAGGGACAATTCACAAGGCTGGATTGCCAAGACTATTATCGGGGTCATCGTTGTTCTGATGGCTTTGACCGGTTTCGATGCCATTTTCAAGGCCACGTCGCACAGCAATGATGCGGCCAAGGTCAACGGCGATGAAATCAGCCAGAACGAACTGAGCCAGGCGGTCGATATGCAACGCCGTCAGCTCATGCAACAGCTGGGCAAGGATTTCGATGCTTCCTTGCTGGATGAAAAAATGTTGCGCGAATCGGCTCTGAAGGGCCTGATCGATCGCAAGCTGCTGCTGCAAGGCGCAGAAAAATCAAAGTTCGCCTTTTCCGAAGCGGCGCTTGATCAGGTCATCCTGCAAACACCGGAGTTTCAGGTTGATGGCAAGTTCAGCTCCGAGCGTTTCGACCAGGTGATTCGCCAACTCGGCTATAGCCGCATGCAATTCCGCCAGATGCTGGCTCAGGAAATGCTGATTGGCCAGCTGCGTGCCGGCCTGGCAGGTAGCGGTTTCGTGACCGATGCACAGGTGCTGGCGTTTGCCCGTCTGGAAAAACAGACCCGCGATTTTGCCTCCCTGAACATCAAGGCCGACCCGGCGGCTGTGAAGCTGACCGACGAAGAGGTCAAAGCCTATTACGATGAGCATGCCAAGGAATTCATGACACCGGACCAGGTGGTCATCGATTACCTCGAGCTGAAGAAGGCTTCCTTCTTCGATCAGGTCAGCGTCAAGGACGAAGACCTGCAAGCGGCCTATCAGAAAGAAATCGCGAACCTGTCCGAGCAACGCCGGGCTGCGCACATTCTGATTGAAGTGAATGACAAGACCACCGAGGCGCAAGCCAAGGCGAAGATCGAAGAGATTAAGGCCCGTCTGGCCAAGGGCGAGACATTCGAGGCGCTGGCCAAGGAGTTCTCGCAGGATCCTGGTTCGGCGAACAACGGCGGTGACCTGGGTTATGCCGGTCCTGGCGTCTACGACCCAGCGTTCGAAAAGGCCCTGTATTCGTTGGCCAAGGACCAGGTCTCGGAGCCGGTTCGCACCGACTTCGGTTTCCACCTGATCAAACTGTTGGGTGTGGAAGCTCCAGAAGTGCCAACATTCGCCAGTCTTAAAGACAAGCTGACCCGTGGTCTGAAAACCCAGCAGGTCGAGCAGCGTTTCGTTGAGGCGAGCAAGCAACTGGAAGACGCCTCGTTCGAAGCGTCCGATCTGGCGCAGCCAGCGCAGGACCTGAAACTGACCGTCCAGACTTCCAAGCCGTTTGGCCGTGAAGGTGGTGAGGGTATTGCAGCCAACCGTGCCGTGATCACTGCCGCGTTCAGCCCGGAAGTCCTGGATGAGGGTGCGAACAGCACTGCCATTGAGCTCGATCCGGAAACCGTGGTCGTCTTGCGTGCCAAGGAACACCTGAAACCTTCGCAATTGCCACTGGAGAGCGTCTCTGCCGCGATCCGTGTGCAGTTGGCCAAGGAGCACGCCAGCGCCGATGCCAAGACCAGGGCAGAAGCCCTGATTGCCAGCCTGCGCGATGGCAAGACCCCGCTGAATCAAGCGGTCGACGGCCAGGCCTGGAAGGTTACTGAAGCGGCGACTCGCGCTCAGGAAGGGGTCGACCCTGCTGTGCTGCAAGCGCTCTTCCGCATGGCGAAGCCAGCGGCCAAGGACAAGCCGACCTTCACCAGCGTGACGCTGGCGGATGGCAACCTGATGATCGTGCGCCTCAATGGCGTGAACGAGGCAGTGGCGCCGACCGAAGAAGAGAAAGCACAGTATCGTCGCTACCTCGCTTCGCGCATCGGCCAGCAAGACTTTGCGGCTTATCGCAAGCAGCTGGAAAGCCAGGCGGACATCCAGCGTTACTGATGCCTGACCAGGTTTTGCGCTGTACAGGAGACCCCGGCCGAAAGGCCGGGGTCTTTTTGTTTGGCCGTACGTCATTTGCCGCGGTGACTTTTGCGCAAAACCGGGGTCAATCAGCCTGTAGCCGTTTTAAGACACAATCGATGCTCCGCTAAGCATCGATCTGTTGCACAATATGCCCCGAACCGTTTTCCTCAGGATGTTCAATGTTTAAATCACTTCCCATGCGGATTGTCGCGCTGGCAGCCATGCTTGCCGCTGCGGCCGGTTGTTCATCGAACAAAAGCGCCATCTACGAGCATGAGAACTTCGACGATTCCGGCACCTTTTCCCGAAACTATCCAGTCACCGATATCCAGAGCTGTGAAGCCGCCCGTCGCGCCTTGCTCAGTCAGGGCTACATCATCACCAGCAACGATTCGAAGCTGGTCAGCGGTCACAAGAGTTTCCAGCAGACTGGCGAGAACCACATGGAGATCAGCTTCAGTGTGGTGTGTGCCGATGATGGCAGTGAAGGGCATCACGCGACCGTGTTCGCCAACGCCCTGCAGGATCGTTATGCGCTGAAGAAAACCAACAACTCCGCCAGTCTGGGTGTAGGGGTGTTGGGCTCGGTGTCGATGCCGATCGGCTCCTCTGATGACTCGATGGTCAAGGTTGCCAGCGAAACCGTATCGTCTGCCAAGTTCTACGAACGTTTCTTCGCACTGGTCGAACTGTTCCTGCCGCCGGAAGCGAAAAAGGCTGCGCACATCACCGAGAAGCCGAAAACAGACCTGGGCATGCCTGAAGCCAAGGCCGCACCGGCACCGGCACCGCTCGCGCCTGCTCCGGCAGCGACACCTGCTGCAGAGCCTGCTGCAGCTGCTCCTGGGCCAGTAGCAACGCCTACGGCTTCCGAGCCGGTTGCGTCGCCTCCTGAAGCGGCGCCGATCACACCGGCCAGTGTAGAGCCTGTACTGGCCCCTGAAATCGTCACGCCACCGTCGAACCCGAGTGACCTGCCACCGCCGAGCGAACCCATTCCCGCGATGCCTGTCACTGGCCAGTGATGGTGACGCCACAGGATCGGATCAGATGAACCGGTCCTATGGCCACCTCAATGATTGACCCGCATCAAGCAAGTTCGCTGTTCTGCGGTCTCCCGCGAAAAAAACCAATGATAAATTCCTGACCAGCTGCTACGTTTTATTCAGTAGCGACAGAGTGTCGTGTCCGCGTCATTTTTCTTTCACGCAGGCACTTTATGCTCAAGGAATGGGTCATTTATTCAGACGTTTTCAATACGGGTTGGGGGATTCAAAATGGACGATTATCAAGAAGAGCTGCTCGAGTACCAGGCGTTTGAACTGGATCCGCTGGAGCCCGCAGAAGACGCTACTGAGCTTTAAAGCTTCAACTTGTCGCTTGCAGCTAGAGGCTTCAGGCTGTTTTTCTATGGCTGCGGCGAAATTCGCCGGGGGTCTGCCCGTTCCAGCGTTTGAATGCGCGTTGAAACGCTTCGGCTGAGGCAAAGCCCAGCAGGTAGGCGATTTCTCCGAACGCCAGTTCGGTGTCGCGTATGTAGGTCATGGCCAGATCGCGACGGGTTTCATTGAGGATTGCGCGAAACTGCGTGCCTTCCTCGGCAAGTTTGCGGCGCAAGGTCCAGGTGGGCAGCTTCAAGCGTGCCGCCACTTCTTCCAGGTCGGGTTCCCGGCCACCATTGAGCAGCGGTCCCAGCAGCGCGATGATGCGTTCACGCAGGCTGCGGGTGCGTGTCAATTGTTCCAGCTCCCGCTCGCACAGTTGCAGCAAATGCCGCCAGGTGCTCGGGCAATGCTCGGGGTTGCGCTGGGCGAGACTTGCCAGGCTCAGGCGCAGTTGATTGCGCTCGCCACCAAACTGAATCGGACAGTCTCCCAAAACGTCATAGGCCGCGCGGTAACCGGGCTCCTCGAATTCGATCTCTATACGTTCGGCGCGCAGCGGGGCAGGGCTGACACTGGATAATTGCTGCAACCAGCCTGCAATGATCGAATCCACCACGAAGCGGTTGTAGGCGTTATAGGGGCTGATCGAATAGAAACGCAGCCAGGCGCCCTGGGCGTCTTCGTGAAAGCTTGATTGCCCCCGATAATTGGAACCATACAAGGCTTCGAATCGAATCAGGCAGCGGGCGGCTTCACGTACTGTCGGCGCCTGGGCAGCGGTGACGCCTGCGAGGCCGATCTGGCTCAGGCGACTGAGTTGTCCCATGCGCAAGCCAAGGGCCGGGTTGTCAGTCAGTTGAATGGCGCTGTGGCCCAGGCGCATGTAGCGCGGTATCGACAGCCGCGCACCGGCTTCGCTCAGGCGTGCGGCATCGAGGCCGTATTGATCGAGCAATGGCTGCGGATCGACGCCGTGACTGCGTACGGCATCGGCCAGGCTATGAACAAAGCCCACCGACAGATCGCCGAGGCGCATCGGCTGCGGTTTCATGGCTTACAACCAGAGGTTCAGCAAACGCGCACCCTGGGCATTGCCATCGGCAAAGTGCTGGCCGTTGCTGCTGAGAAAACTTTGCCCGGCGCTGCCCTGATCCCAGAACTGGCCCCGCAGGAACACACTCATGCCAGCGACAGCCTGACTGGCTGGTATCTGGGTCGTGAGGGTCAGGCGCTGCCAGGCTTGGCCTTCACTGACTTCTCCAGGCTTCAGGTTGACCGATACCGGCTCCGACGCCCCCCTGTAGCCGCGCCACGGCTGATCCCAGGTGCCACGGCCGGCGACAAAGGCCGGCACCGCAACCAGCCGTACGCTTTGGTCGTTGAGCTTGAGGTAGTTTTCCGGGTACCAGCTGTCTTGGCCGATCAAAACACCCAGCCTTCCTGCGGGGGTATCAACGACGTTGAGCGAGTGCTCGCCATTCGCCTTGATTCCGTTCTGTTCTGCAAAGAAGGGGTGCATCTGGCGCTGGGGCTGGCCAATCGGCAGGCCTTCGTTGTTGAACACGACACTGCTGTTGTACAGCGCGCCGCGGCCGATTTTCAAGGTGCCGTCGATGATGCTCGGTTCGGGCAGCACAATGGAGCCCGCCACCAGCGTCACATGGAATTCCCTGGCCAGCCCTCCGAACAATGCCTGGTAGTCTCTGGCCATCGCCTTGGCTTTCATGCGCAGGTGGGCATCGTCCAGACGGTTGCCACCCTCGGCGTTGATCAACGCCTTGGCGAACTTCAGGGGATTGCTCACCGCCAGCCAGTTCATGGCCTCCTTGAGGGTGCTGGCCTGATACAGCTCATCCTTCTCGCCGCTGACCATCAGCCAGGTACCGACATGTTCCGGCAACACGACGACAGTCTTGCCGTTCAACAAACCCTGGTCACGGGCTGCTTGCAGATAGGCCGCGAGCTTGCGGTGCAAACGCTCGGGACTTTGATAATCGGTAGGAAACAATTCGGGCTGAATGCCCAACAGATTGCCACGGTCCGCAGGCGTACCCCGATCGACAGCCAGGTTGATCCGCAGGTCCGAAAGGTAATGACCCACCGGCCGGTCCGCGGCCCACATCGCGTAGGTCGTGAGGGCGGCGATCAACGCCATGGAGCATGTCAGGTACAAAAGTTTGCGCATGGGGAAACAGTTTACAGCCTGGAGCCGGGCTTGGCTTTGCATTAGGGGCTGGATCGAGCATAAAGGGAATCAAGGGCTTAGTGGGCAAATTTCAACGTTGGCTGTCTTTTCGCTGGCGGCTGCCTTTCTGCGCCGGGATGCAGCCATGAACCAATGGGTCAAACGAGAAGTGCGTTGACAGGGTGGGGATCATGGGAGGGGAGTGCCGGTCAGCCATCACTTTGCTTGACCGGCAGGCTGTTAAGCGTCATTTGGTGACCAGCAGTTCCGGGCCGAGGTAGTCGTTGATCTGGTTGATATCGTCGTCGCCCAGGTTGCCCACCGAGGAGGCCAGACGCAGGCGCGACATCAAATAGCGTATCTTGGCTTCGAACAGATCGTGGCGCGCAACGAAGAGCAGCTCTTCGGCATTGAGGACGTCCGAGTTGGTGCTGGTGCCGCCCTCTTTGAAGCCCTTGCGTGACGATGCCAGTGAGCGTTCGTTGGACTCCACGGCCTTCTCCAGCGCGCGAATGCGTTTGGCGCCGCTCAGAATGCCTTGATACTCACGGGTGGTTTCGGTGATGACTTCCTGTCGCGCGGCGTCGAGTTCGTCCATGGCTTTATCGCTATTGGCACTGGCCTGGCGTGTCAGCGCGCTGACGCCGCCACCGCTGTACAGTGGGATATTGACTTCCAGCCCGATCGAGCCGTAGTGGTTGCGTTGATTCAACTCGGAGAGTGACTGGCTCTCACCCGCGGTGTAGCCGGCAATGAAGTCCAGTGTTGGCCAGTGGCCAGCCCTGGCACGATTCACTTCTTCTGCTGCGAGGTCGCTGCTATAGCGGCGCGCATGGATCAGCGGGCTATCGGTCTGGGCTTTGACCAACCAGTCCTGCAGGTTGCTCGGTAGCAGCGGTGGTGTATCGAAGCTCGGGCGCAAGGTGGTCAGTGACTCGGGAGTTTCACCGATATATTCCTCAAGCTTGCGGCGCGCGTTGATCAGATTGTCTTGCGCTTCGATCAGCTCGGCGTCAGCGAGGTCGCGGCGAGCGGCCGACTCGTCGATGTCGGTGACGGTGCCGGCCCCCAGCTCCATGCGTCGCTTCGCCGAAGCGAGTTGTTCTTCGAAGGCGGTCAACTTGGATTTGGCCAGGACGATGGTTTCGCTGGCCAGGAGCACATCGAAATAGCTTTCGGACAAGCGCACCGCGGCGTCCTGGGTCTTGGCATCGAACACCGCGTTGCTGTAGTCGGCACGCTGCTGACCCTGGCGGTACTCGGCCATCTTCTGTTTGTTGAACAGCGGTTGGCGCAGGCGCACATTGGCGCCCTTGGAGTCGTAATGGAGGTCTCTGTCGATGCCGCTCTGGCTTTGGGAGCCATTGACCTTGTTGTGGTAGCCCGAGGCATTGATTTGCGGTAGCAGGCCAGCCTTGCCAATGGCGCGGTTTTCCTGGCCGGCCTCTTTTTCATGCACGGAGGCCTGGTAGATAGGGCCCTGGAATTGCAACAAATCCCAGGCTTGCTTGAGGTCCATTGCGTCGGCCGGCAGGGCCAGCCCCAGCAGGCAGAAGAGCAGGCAACGACATTCCATCTCATTGTTCCTTGAATGAGCTGTCCACACGATCGAGCATTGGTTTGAGAAGATAGCTGATCATGTTGCGTTCGCCAGTCTTGATGGTGACGCTGGCGGGCATGCCGGGGCGAATGTGATTGCTGCCAAGCAGGCCCATGCCATCGGGCGTGACCTCCACCTGAGCCAGATAGAACGGTTGCTTGCTTTCCTCGTCCATCAGGCGGTCGGCGGAGATGGTCTTCACGCGGCCGGGGATGTTTGGCGTCCTGGCATGGTTGAAGGCCGGGAAGGAAATGTCCACGGGCAGGCCGGGGACCATCTTGTCGATGGCCTGCACGGGAATCATCGCGTCGACCTGCAGTGGTTCGTTGAGCGGAACGATTTCCATGATCTTGAAGCCGGGCTGAATGATCCCGCCGACGGTGGCAATGCTCAGGGCCTGGACCATGCCGTCGATTGGCGCACGAATCACCGTGTGGGTCACTTCATAGTCGAGCGAGCGCAAGCGGTCGGCCAGGGTGGTGTTCTCCTTGGCGGTGTCAGTCAGCTGCGACTCGACTTCCTTCAGGTAATCGTGCTGGCGCTGCAGGATGCGCAGCTTGATTTCGGTGGTCTGGCTGCGCACGCGGGCAATGTTGTTGAGGTTCTCGGCCTGGCCGGCGGAGAGCTCGGCATTGTTGCGTTCCAGCTCAAGCAGGCGGTTGCGCGGCACATAGCCTTCGGCCGTCAGCACGCGGGTGCCTTGCAGTTCCTGGTTGAGGAAGCTGATCTGCGAGGCGCGGGCGCTATAGACCTGCTGCAGGCCCTTGAGCTGCACTGCCGACGCCGCAAGGTTCTCCTGCAGGATGCTGATTTCGCCCGCGAGACCGGCGCGCCGGGTGTCCAGCAGGCGCTGTTGCAGGTCCATGGCGGCCTCCAGGCGGTGGTCACCTTTGAAGCGCTGGAGCAAATCGGGGTCGAAGTTCACCACGTCGCGACCGTCACGCTCCGCTTCCAGGCGGTTTTCCACGGTCTTGCTGACGATGTACTGGGCGCTGACCGCACCCTCTTCGGCAGCGGCACGCAACGAGTCGAGGCGGACCACCTCCTGACCTTTTGTCACCAGATCGCCTTCGCGAACGAGAATGGCCTCCACGGTACCGCCGGTGAGGTGCTGCACGGCTTTGCGATTGTTGGTGACTTTGACCGTACCTGTCGCTACCACGCCGGCATCCAGCGGCGCCAGCCAGGACCACAGGAGGAAGCCGCCGAAGCCGGCGAGCACCAGCCACACGCCCCACCGCGCGGGTTTACCGACGTCCAGATCTACCACGCTCTTGGTATCGGCTTTGATCATCTCGGTGTGTTGGCTCATTTGCATGATCGGTCACTCCCGTGCTTTGACGGAGGCTAGAGGAGTCGACGCGCCTGCAGGCATCACACTGGCCTTGCGCAGCGCTGCGAATACTTCATCGCGCGTGCCGAGCATCTGCACGCCGCCGTCACGCAGCATCAGCACCTTATCGACGGCGCAGAGTACGTTGGGACGGTGGGAAATCAGAACGACGGTGGCGCCGCGCTCCTTGAGTTCGGCCAAGGCATCGACCAAGGCCTTTTCGCCGACGTCGTCGAGGTTGGCGTTCGGCTCATCCAGCACGATCAGATTGGGCTCGCCATACAGCGCGCGGGCCAAGGCGATGCGCTGCTTCTGGCCCCCGGAAAGCGGGCTGCCATCGGTACCCAGGCGAGTGTCATAACCTTGCGGAAAACGCAGGATCATCTCGTGCACGCCAGTGGTCTTGGCGGCGCGGATGACCGCTTCACTGTCCACTTCGCCAAAGCGCGCAATATTGTCGGCGATGTTGCCCTCGAACAGCTCGACGTCCTGTGGCAGGTAGCCGAGCCAGGGGCCAAGTTCGCCCTTGTTCCAGGTGAATATGTCCGCGCCGTCAAGGCGCACCTTGCCGGCCTGCGCCGGCCAGACGCCAACCAGCAGGCGGGCGAGGGTGGATTTGCCCGAGGCGGACGGACCGATAATGCCAAGGCTTTCGCCGGGGACAAGGCTGAAGCCCACCCCGCGCAGAATCGTGTTGTTGGTGCCGGGGGCACCGGCATACACATTCTCCACCGCCAGCATGCCCTGCGGCCGCTGCAGCGACATGCTCGGTGGCCGGCGCGGATAGTCGTGCAGCATCTCGTTGAGCCGGCCCCAGGCCGAACGGCAGCCGAGCAGTTGCTTCCACGACGCGATGACCTGCTCCACCGGTCCCAGTGCACGGCCGGTGAGGATCGAGCAGGCAATCATCATCCCCGGGGTGATCTTGCCTTCGATCGCCAACAGCGCGCCGGCACCGAGGATCAGTGACTGCAACGTGATCCGCACGAAGCGTCCGGTGCTGCTGATCAAGGCGGCGCGGTCGGAAGCCAGGGACTGCATTTCCAGAATGCGCAAATGGCTCATATACCAGCGCTTGCTGATCGACGGCAGCATGCCCATGGCTTCGATGACCTCGGCATTGCGCAGGTTGTTGTTGGCGTATTGGGCGGAGGAGAGGGCGGCCTGATTGGCTTCGGCCAGCGGCTTCTGCGTCGCCTTCTCGGTGAGCCAGGCCAGGGCCACCAGAATCAGCGAGCCGATGAGCGTGAGCAGTCCGAGCAGTGGGTGGATCAGGTAGGCGACCAGCAGGTAGATCGGCGTCCACGGTGCATCGAAGAAAGCGAACAGGGAATTGCCGGTGACGAACTGACGAACCAGGGCGAGATCTTGCAGGGCCTGGGCCGGATTACCGCCGGCGCGGCTCAGGTTGCGCTCGAATGCAGCAGTGAAAATGCGCCGGTTGAGGTCCATGTCGAGGCAGTTGCCGACCCGGATCAGTACGCGGGTGCGGACCATTTCCAGCATGGACATCAGCAGGAACAGACCAACCACCAGGACCGTCAACATCGCCAGCGTCGTGACGTTGCGACTGACCAGGGCTCGATCATAGACCTGCAGCATATAAATAGCTGGCGTCAACATCATGACGTTTATGACGCCGCTGAACCCTGCCAGCAAGTAAAAACTGCGGCGCATGCGAAATAGCGCGTCGGCCAGTTCGGAACGGATGCTCGACTGCTTGGGCATGTTGATCCTCCCACTTCGAAATGCCGGTCGCCCTTGTGGCGCAACAGCTAACGGTAAATGTAGTTCCTCAAACAGCTTATGCACGCGCAGGCTGGTCGCTCTATGGATGGCGAGTCTTCCGAAATCGCTGCGTTGCTCCCTTATGCAGCAGCGTAGGTGGCGGAGTAACAATTCGAAATAACATTTCGCTCTATACCTGCACTCAACCGCCTATATGTCTTTTAAAAACAGCTAGTTGTACGACTTAAGTACCAGTCGTCTGTTTTGGCGACGTAATATTGACAAAGATCTGCTATGGAACTTTAGTCTTAGTTATCGGGGGGCTCGCACGCCTGAAGCTTGCCATCGCTTTGGCAACGCAAGGCGCGGTGATTCTCCTGAGAGGAGCAGAATCATGTCGCTCATTTCGTGCTTTTTCAGAGGGATGGGGCTGTCCAGGACGTTCGCCTTCACTTCCAGATTCCATGGCCCGCCCAGGGCTCGAATTCGCTCTGCCTGATCGACCGGCGAGCAATTCACTACGCGAATTCCAGGCGCGTACCCCGGGTCCCGGGTAACGCCAGAGCTCTCGCCAAAAAACACAACTAACAAACTGCGCAAGCCAGCACTTGACTGGGCGCGGGAGGATTCTCTCGTCCCGCGCCTTCATCCAGACAGATCGAGGGCAATCCAAAATGGCCAATTTCAACAAGTCGGACCTGGAGTTCATTCTCCAGCAGATTTTCATCGCGGAAGCGGATACTGCCGGCCAGCCGCTCGCCAGCCTGATACCGAACCCGGAATTTGCTTTCGGTCTGCGCACGGTCGACGGGACGTTTAACAACCTGAGACTGGGTCAGAGCGAGTTCGGCGCAGCCGACAACATTTTCCCGCGCATGACCACTCCAGTCTTCCGCCCGGCTGAGGCGGGCACCTCTTACACCCAGACCAGCGGCCTGGTGATCGACTCGCAGCCACGCACCATCAGCAACCTGATCGTCGACAATACCGCCAACAACCCGGCGGCGGTCGCGGCCACGTTCGATCCCGGTCTGGATGGCATCCTCGGCACGGTTGACGATGTCTTGAAGGCCGGTGCTCAGGTCGTTACTGGAACCCGTACCGACGGCACGACCTTCCAGACCTTTTTCATTCCTAACCAGTCGCCGGACGTGGGTCTGTCCGCGCCGTTCAACCCGTGGATGACCTTCTTCGGTCAGTTCTTCGACCATGGCCTCGATCTGGTGACCAAGGGCGGCAGCGGCACGGTGTTCGTCCCGCTGCAGCCGGACGATCCGTTGTTCGTCCCGGGCAGCCCGACCAACTTCATGGTGTTGACGCGGGCCACCAACCTGCCCGGACCCGATGGCATCCTCGGCAACGCCGACGACATCCACGAGGCTTCAAACACCACCACGCCGTTCGTCGATCAGAACCAGACCTACAGCTCGCATCCCTCGCACCAGGTGTTCCTGCGCGCCTATGAACTCGATGCCGCCGGCAAGCCGGTGGCGACCGGCAAGCTGATCACCAACCGTGACCTGGGCGCCGATGGCCTGTTCGGCACTGCCGACGACGTCGAAATCGGCGGCATGGCCACCTGGAAAGTGGTGAAGGCGCAGGCGCGCGACATGCTTGGCATCAATCTCGACGATCTCGACGTCCTCGACCTGCCGCTGTTGGCGACCGACGCGTACGGTAACTTCATTCGAGGGGCGAACGGCTTTGCGCAGATCGTGACCGCGACCGGTTTGGTCGAGGGCAATCGGCTGGCGCCGATCGACGCATCGCTGGCGATCCGCACCGGTCACCAGTTCCTCATCGACATCGCGCACAATGCCAGCCCGGTGGACAGCCAGACCGGTGCGCCACTGACGGCCGATGCCGACCTCGTTGCCGGCGGCCCGGTGGCCGCAGGCTCCTACGACAACGAGTTGCTCGACGCGCACTACATCGCCGGCGACGGCCGGGTCAACGAGAACATCGGCCTGACCACCGTCCACTCCATCTTCCACTCGGAGCACAACCGGCTGGTCCAGCAGACCAAGGACACGGTCCTCGCCTCAGCGGCTGCCGGCGACCTGACGTTCCTGAACCAGTGGCTGCTGACGCCCGTCACGGCTGTTCCTGCTGATCTGTCGACTTTGAATTGGAACGGTGAGCGCCTGTTTCAGGCGGCGAAATTCGGCACCGAGATGCAGTATCAGCACCTGGTGTTCGAAGAGTTCGCGCGCACCATTCAACCGCAGGTCGATGCCTTCCTTGACTTCGATGACACAATCAATCCGTCGATCGTCGCCGAGTTCGCGCACACCGTCTTTCGCTTCGGCCACTCGATGCTGACCGAGACCATTGACCGGCTGAGCCCCAACTTCGTCTCCAGCGAGATTGGCCTGATTCAGGCCTTCCTCAACCCGCTGGCGTTTGCGACCAGCGGCCCGACCCCGGAGCAGGCGGCCGGCGCCATCGTCCGCGGCTTGACGCGCCAGGTCGGCAACGAGATCGATGAGTTTGTCACCGAAGCGGTGCGCAACAACTTGCTGGGCCTGCCGCTCGACCTGCCCGCCCTCAACATCGCGCGCGGCCGCGATACCGGCATCCCGTCCTTGAACGCGGCGCGCCGTGAATTCTATGCCGGCACCGGCGACAGCCAGCTGAAACCCTACACCAGCTGGGTCGATTTGGTGCAACACCTGAAGCACCCGGAATCGCTGATCAACTTCATCGCCGCCTACGGCACGCACGCCTCCATTACCAGCGCCACCACGCTCGTCGCGAAACGCGCAGCGGCCACGCTCCTGGTGTTGGGCGGCGCCGGCGAGCCGGTGGACCGGTTGGACTTCCTCAACAGCACCGGTGCCTATGCCAACCTGGCAAATGGGGCAACCATTACCGGCGTTGATGCCATCGACTTCTGGATCGGCGGCCTGGCCGAGGAAAAAATGCCGTTCGGCGGCATGCTCGGCTCGACCTTCAACTTCGTCTTCGAGGACCAGCTCGAGAAGCTGCAAAACGGCGACCGGCTCTACTACCTGCACCGCACCCAGGGACTCAACTTCCTGAGCGAGCTCGAGAACAACTCGTTCGCCAAGATGGTGATGCTCAACACCGACGCGACCCATCTCCCGGCCCTCATATTCTCGAGCCCGACCTTTACTCTCGAGGTCGACCCCACCAGGCAGTTCAACCGGAGCGTGATTGCCGGTCTGGACGGCACTGTGGGCACCGCTGACGACCTGCCTGGCAACACCGATCCCACTGGCGGCACCATGATCAACGGGGTCGAGATCACACCGCTTGTGATTCGCGACAACCCCGCGACGGCCGGGCCTGATACCAACTACCTGCAGTACACCGGCGAAGACCATGTCGTGCTCGGCGGCACCGCCGGCAATGACATTCTCGTCTCTGGCGACGGCGACGACACGCTCTGGGGCGACGCCGGTAATGATCGCCTCGAAGGCGGCTACGGCAATGACGAGATCGAGGGTGGCGATGGCGACGACATCATCACCGACATGGGCGGCGACGACGTCATTCACGGCGAGGCCGGCAACGACGTCATCCACGGCGGCAACGGCACCAATATCATCCTCAGCGGTGACGGCAACGATTTCATCGTCACCGGCGAGGACTTTTCGGAGGTCTTCGGCGGCGCCGGCAATGACTTCATGCTCGGCAGCCGGCTAAACGCACAAATGATGGGCGGCGATGGCGACGACTGGATCGAGGTCGGGACCCAGGACGGCGCCCCCGGCGACAATTTCGCCGGTAACCTGCCACTGGCTTTGCTGGCAGAGTTGGTCGCCGGCAACGACGTCTTCAGCGGTGACGGCGGCTTCGATGAAATGATCGGTGAAGGCGGCGATGACATCTTCATCGGCAGTGAGGGGCCGGACAAGATGTTGGGCATGTCCGGTTTCGACTGGGCCACCTACAAGGATGATCAATACGGCGTGACTGTGGACATGAGCCGCATCGCCTTCGAACAATCGGCCCTGTCGCCTTCGGTTGCAAGCGTGCATGCCAAGTTCGCCCAGGTGGAAGGTCTGTCGGGTTCGGCGTTCAGCGACATGCTGACTGGCGATGATGCTGACGCGCTAGCGATCGCCGCTGCCGGTGTCCCGGGCAGCGTGCTCACCAATATTGACCTCGTCAACGGTCTGCGGGCGTTTCTTGGCGCAGCTGCAGCCGGCCCGGACGGTATCCTGGGCACGGCGGACGATCAGTTCGGCGCAGGCAACATCCTCCTCGGCGGTGGTGGCAGCGACATCATCGAAGGCCGCGGCGGTGACGACCTGATCGATGGCGACATGTGGCTGAATGTGCGCATCAGCGTGCGCCAGAACCTTGACGGAACCGGGCCGGAGATTGCCACCTTCGACAGCATGGAGCCCATGATCCCGTTCATGCTCGATGGCACCTTCAACCCCGGTCAACTGGTCATCGTCCGCGAGATCCTGACGGATGCCCCCGCCTTTGACACGGCCATGTTCACTGGCAACCGGCTCGACTATACCGTCACCACTGTGGGCGACGTGACCACCGTGACCGACAGCGTCGTCGGGCGCGACGGCACCGACCGCCTGACCAATTTCGAGCGGCTGCAGTTCAACGATCAGTCGCTCACACTGCCCGCCGGGGTCGGGCTCAACAACGACCCGCTGGGCTTGCTGGCCATCCTCGACGCTGCCAGCAACACCCCGGACGCAACGCCGACCACGGGTCAGTTGCTGAGGGTGTCGGCTGCCGGCGTGACCGATGCCGACAACGCCGGCGGTGCCATCACCGGACCGATCGCCTTCTACTGGCAGTTCGAAGCAGTCCCGGGTTCGGGCGTCTTTCAGGACATCACCCGTATTGCGGACGGGGGCGCAGCATTGGCGCACATAACCGGGCCGACCTTCAGGGTGACCCCGGATCTCGCCGGGCTGGAATTGCGCGTCAGGGCCGTCTACAAGGATCAAAATGGTGTGCTTGAGACTGCGTTCTCTGCTCCAACCGCAGCGGTCGTAGCCGGCGTTGCTCCGCCACCGGCAGCCCCGCTGCCGGTCGAAACTCCGGTCGCCAGCCCTGGTGTGCACTATATCCGCTCCGATCTGCAGTTCATTCTCGACCAAATTCTGATCTCGGAAAGGAATGCAGCCGGTGAGGATCTCCTCAGCATGCTGCCGAATGCACGGCTGCCTTTGGGCCTGCGCACGGTCGACGGGTCGTTCAACAACCTGGTGGCGGGTCAGAACGGGTTCGGTGCAGCCGACACGGTCTTCCCGCGACTGGTTCCGGCGCAGTTCGATACGGCGGAAGCGGGCACCTCTTACGCTCAGACCAGCGGACTGGTGACTGACTCGCAGCCACGGACCATCAGCAATCTGATCGCCGACAACACCGCCAACAACCCGGCAGCGATCGCGGCCACGTTCGATCCCGGTCCGGATGGCATCCTCGGCACGGTTGACGATGTCTTGAAGGACGGTGCGCAAGTCGTTACTGGAACCCGTACCGACGGCACGACTTTCCAGACCTTTTTCATGCCTAACCAATCGCCGGACGTGGGTCTGTCCGCACCGTTCAATCCCTGGATGACCTTCTTCGGTCAGTTCTTCGACCACGGCCTCGACCTGGTGACCAAGGGCGGCAGCGGCACGGTGTTCATCCCGCTGCAGCCGGACGATCCGCTGTTCGTTTCGGGCAGCCCGACCAACTTCATGGTGTTGACGCGGGCCACCAACCTGCCAGGGCCTGATGGCATCCTCGGCAACGCTGACGACATCCACGAGGCTTCAAACACCACCACGCCGTTCGTCGATCAGAACCAGACCTATACCTCGCACCCTTCGCACCAGGTGTTCCTGCGCGCCTACGAGTTCAATGCCGCCGGCGATCCGGTGGCGACCGGCAGGCTGATCACTAATCGTGATCTGGGCGCCGATGGCCTGTTCGGCACTGCGGACGACGTTGAAATCGGTGGGATGGCCACCTGGAAAGTGGTGAAGGCGCAGGCGCGCGATCTGCTTGGCATTAATCTTACCGATGCCGACTTCGACAACGTGCCGCTGCTCGCCACCGACGCCTACGGCAATTTCATCAAGGGCCCGAACGGCTTCCCGATGGTCATGATGAGGGGCCCGGATGGTATTGCTGATACCGCCGATGATGTTCTCGTCGAGGGTAATCCTGCTGCGCCGATCAGCCTGGTCAATGCCGTGCGCACCGGCCACCAGTTCCTCATCGATATCGCCCACAACGCCGTTCCGGTGGACAGTCAGACCGGCGCAGCACTCGCGCCCGATGCGGACACTATCGTGGGCGGTACACCTTTGCCGGGCTTCTACGACAACGAACTGCTTGACGCGCACTACATCGCCGGCGACGGCCGGGTCAACGAGAACATCGGCCTGACCACCGTCCACGCGATTTTCCACTCGGAGCACAACCGTCTGGTCCAGCACACCAAGGATGTGGCCATCGCCTCCAACGATGTCAACTTCCTGAACCAGTGGCTGATGCCTGATGCCCAACTGTTGGTGTTGCCAACAACCCCGGCTGAGATCGCTGCCCTGCACTGGAACGGAGAGCGCCTGTTCCAGGCGGCGAGATTCGGTACCGAGATGCAGTACCAGCACCTGGTGTTCGAAGAGTTCGCCCGTACCATTCAGCCGAACATCGATCCGTTCCTTGGCGAACACCAGAATTATCAAACCGATATCGACCCGGCGATCGTCGCCGAGTTCGCGCACGCGGTCTACCGCCTCGGCCACTCGATGCTGACCGAGACCATTGACCGGCTGGACCCCAACTTCGCCTCGAGCGAGATCGGCCTGATTCAGGCCTTCCTCAATCCGCTGGCGTTTGCGGCCAGCGGCCCGACCCCGGAACAGGCGGCCGGTGCCATCGTCCGCGGCTTGACGCGCCAGGTCGGCAACGAGATCGATGAGTTCGTCACCGAAGCGGTGCGCAACAACTTGCTGGGCCTGCCGCTCGACCTGCCTGCCCTCAACATCGCGCGCGGCCGTGATACCGGACTTCCGACCCTGAACGAGGCGCGTCGTGAGTTCTACACCGCGACTGGCGACAGCAACCTGAAGCCCTACATCAGCTGGGCCGATTTGGTGCAACACCTGAAGCACCCGGAATCGCTGATCAACTTCATCGCCGCCTATGGCACGCACGCCTCCATTACCAGCGCCACCACGCTCGACGCGAAGCGCGCAGCGGCCACGCTCCTGGTGTTGGGCGGCGCCGGCGAGCCGGCGGACCGGCTGGACTTCCTCAACAGCACCGGCACCTGGGCGAGTGGCCCGACCGGCGTCACCATTACCGGTCTGGACAACATCGACCTCTGGATCGGCGGCCTCGCCGAGGAAAAAATGCCGTTTGGCGGCATGCTCGGCTCGACCTTCAACTTCGTGTTCGAGAACCAGATGGAGAAGCTGCAGAACGCCGACCGCTTCTACTACCTGGAACGCAACGCGGGGCTGAACTTCGTCACCGAGTTGGAGAACAACTCGTTCGCGAGACTGGTGATGGCCAACACCGATGCGACCCACCTCCCAGCCGTCATGTTCCTGACTCCGGCCTTTACCCTGGAGGTCGACCCGACCAGGCAGTTCAACGAGAGTGTGATTGCCGGGCCGGATGGCATACTGGTCGACAATCCATTGACGCTAGCCAATGAGGCCGCCGACAACCAGCTGGGCAATGCCGACCCTGTCGGCGGCATCCTCCTCACGCCGCTGGTCATTCGGGACAACCCTGCGACGGCCGGCCCTGATACCAACTACCTGCAGTACACCGGCGAAGATCATGTGGTGCTCGGTGGCTCGGCCGTCAATGACATTCTCGTTTCTGGCGACGGCGACGACACGCTCTATGGCGACGGTGCCAATGACCGCCTCGAAGGTGGCTACGGCAACGACTTCATCATCGGGGGCGACGGTGACGACATCATCACCGACATGGGTGGCGACGACACCATTCATGGCGGCGACGGCAACGACGTCATCCACAGTGGCAACGGCCTGAACCTGAACCTCGGCGGCTCCGGCAAAGACTTCGTCGTCACCGGTGAGGACTCCTCGGAGGTCTTCGGTGGCGCGGGCGACGACTTCATCATGGGCAGTATCGCCGACGAACAACTGATGGGTAACGAAGGTGACGACTGGATCGAGAGGGGAACCGCCGATGGTGCTCCCGGCGACAATTTCGACCCGAACGGGCTCGACTTGATACGCGGTAACGACATCTTCATCGGCACCGGTTCGCCCGACAGGTTCATGGCTGAAGGTGGCGACGACATCATGTTCGGCAACGGCGGCGCGGGGGACCGCTACCTGGGTGGCTCCGGTTACGACTGGGCCGGCTTCAAGGACGACCCGTTCGGCGTGTCCGTCGACCTGGGCCTCGCCGAAATCGCTCTCGCGCCGCCACTGCCGGAGTTGGCTGCAACCGTGGCTCGGTTCCAGCTGGTGGAAGGTCTGACGGGATCGCACTTCAGCGACATCCTGCGTGGCGATGATGCCGATGCCACCGCGATCGCGGCTGCCGGTGCTCAGGGCAGCGTGCTCACCAACTTCGACCTGGTCAGCGGACTGCGCTCGTTCGTCGGCACCGCAGCAGCCGGCCCGGACGGCATTGTGGGCACGACAGACGATCAGTTCGGCGCCGGCAACATCGTCCTCGGCGGCGGCGGCAGCGACATCATCGAAGGTGGTGGTGGCGATGACCTGGTCGACGGTGACAAGTGGCTCAACGTACGTATCAGCGTGCGGCAGAACATTGATGGCACAGGTCCGGAGATCGCAACGTTCGACAGCATGGTCCAGTTGGAGCCGCTCATGCTCAACGGCACTTACAACCCCGGCCAACTCGTTGCCGTCCGTGAGATCCTGACGGATGCGCCTGACCCCCTTAACCCTGGCCATTCCTTCGACACGGCCCTGTACACCGGCCTTCTGGCCGACTACACCGTCACCGAGAACGTCGACGGCACGGTCACCGTGGCCGACAGCGTCGTCGGTCGGGACGGTACTGACAGGCTCAGCAGTATCGAGCGGCTGCAGTTCGCTGATCAGTCGCGGGTCCTGGTGGCGGGCTTGAACGCCGAGCCGGTGGGCTTGCTGAGGATCAGCGATAGCACGCCGGCCGTTGGCCAAGTGTTGACGGTGTTGGCCGACACCGTCAGCGATTTGGACAACGCCACTGTAGGCGCTGCGATCACCGGTCCCATCGCCTTCGTATGGCAGGTTGAAACGAACCCAGGCACCGGTATCTTCGACGACATTGGTATTGCGCTCGGAGGTGGACTAGGAACCGCGACCGGCTCGACCTTCACGGTGACCGCGGCTGAGCAGGGACTGGCGCTGCGCGTCAGGGCCATCTATCAGGACGGCCACGGCGTGCTGGAAAGCATATTCTCGGCGCAGACCGCGCCAACTGCACCGCTCGGCGGCAGCCCCGTCAACTTCCTGCCGGTTGGAACGGTGCTGATCAGCGATACGTCTCCGACTCCAGGCTTTGCCTTGACCGCCACGGATGCGTTCACCGACGCCAACGGGACCGCGACCTCGGTGATTACCCATCAGTGGCAGGCGGGGGGGATCGGTGCGATCTTTACCGATATCGCCGGTGCGACGGGCACGACCTTCACGCCCGACCAGACGCTGTCCGGTCAGCAACTGCGGGTCGTCGCGAGTTATACCGATGACCTCGGCACACTTGAGCGAGTCACCTCAGCGGCAACGACAGTGGTCGGTGTTGTGTTTGTCGGTACCGCCGGTGCCGACATATTCACCGGCTCCGCAGGCGACGACGTGGCCAGCGGAGGTGATGGCAACGACATCCTGAACGGCTTGGGCGGCAACGACATCCTCAATGGTGACGCGGGCGATGACGTTCTCATCGGCGGGACGGGTGCCGATACCATGGCTGGAGGCGTTGGCAACGATATCTACGAAGTCACCGACCTTGGGGACGTAGTGACCGAGCTCGCCGGTGCCGGCAACGACACGGTCTGGACCTCGC
>NZ_AKJJ01000070.1:0-32062 GCF_000282395.1 Pseudomonas sp. GM55
GAGGGAGCCTGCTCGCGATGGCGGAGTGTCAGGCGATGAGGATGTTGAATGTGCCGGCCTCTTCGCGGGCAAGCCCGCTCCCACAAGGATCGCTGGTGTACCCAACACGTGAGTACCACTCACCGCCCTGTGGGAGCGGGCTTGCCCGCGATAGCGGAGTGTCAGGCAATGAGGATGTTGAATGTTCCGAACCGCTCCCACAGGTCTTTCGCCCGTTCTGGAGAAAACAAAAATGAGCATTGAACGCTGGCAAACCGCATGGCGGCAATTGATTGCCCCCGGCTCGCCCTTTGAAGTGGTGACGCCGGATGACGACGCTCCACGCTACTTCCGTCACGCCCCCCACGACCTGTTGCAGGTGATCGATGCTGGTCGTGTCCACGGCGACCGTGAGTTCCTGGTCTGGCAGTCGCAACGCCTGACCTTCAACCAATACTTCGATCAGGTCGACCGCCTGGCCGGGCAGATGATTGCCCGTTTTGGCGTGCAACCGGGCGAGCGGGTGGCGATTGCCATGCGCAACCAGCCGGCATGGCTGGTGGCCTTCGCTGCTATTCAACGTTGTGGTGCGGTGTGCGTGCCGCTTAACAGTTGGGGCCTGCGCGATGAGTTGCAGTACGCGTTGCAGGACAGCGGTTCGCGCCTGCTGCTGTGCGACGAAGCGCGCCTCAATACCCTGCGCGAAGATCTGACCCGCGAGCAGTCAGCCACGATTGTCGTCGGCGCCCAGGAAGGCTCGTTGCCCGAGTACTGCCTGCGCTTCGAAGACCTGATCAGCGCCCCTGCATTGCCGGTGCCGGCGCTGGAAATCGACTCCGACGCACCGGCGATGATCCTCTACACCTCCGGCACCACCAGTCGCGCCAAGGGTGCCGTGTCCAGTCACCGGGCGATCTGCCAGGCATTGACCGCGCTGGATTTCCAGGGCGCGTTTTGCGCCATGAGTTCGCCCGAGCGTATCGGCGTGGTGATCAATAGCGGCTTTGCGCCAACTACACTGGCGGCTGTTCCGCTGTTCCATGTCAGCGGCTTGCATGCGCAGTTCTTGTCGGCATTACGCGGCGGTCGGCGCTTGATGCTGATGTACAAGTGGGATGTCGAACGTGCCATCGACCTCATTCGCGATGAGCGCTGTACCCAGTTCAACGGGGCGCCGGTGATGATGCAGCAATTGCTTGCTTCACCACGCTTTGGCAGCGAGCAAACCGCCAGCCTGTTCGGCCTGGGGCTGGGCGGTGGCGCATCATCCGCCAACGTGCTCGACGACATGCTCAAGATCAAGCCCGACGTCATTGGCGGTGCCGGCTACGGCCTGACCGAAAGCAACGGCATCGGCGCGGCGATCGGTGGCGATCAGTTTGTCTACAAACCGGCGACAGCGGGGTGGGCGTTGCCGATTGTCGATATTCGCATCGGTGACAGCCCCGACCAGCCGCAGCCGGCGGGCACTCGCGGGGTGATCTGGCTGCGTTCGCCGACCTTGATGAGCGCCTACTGGAACCTGCCCGAGGCCACTGCGCATAGCTTGCGCGACGGTTGGCTCGACACCGGCGATATCGGTTACCTCGACGAGGAAGGTTTCCTCAGCATCACCGGCCGGGTCAAGGAGTTGATCAATCGCGGCGGCGAGAAGATTTCCGCCGCCGAAATCGAAACCTGCATCCTCGATATGCCTGGCGTTCTGGAGGCGGCCGCCTTCGCCATGGCCGACCCGCTGATGGGTGAGACGGTGGGGCTGGCCGTGCATGGCCAGGCACCGACGCTGCCCCAGGAGGCGCAAATCTGCGCCTTCATCGCCGAGCGCCTGGCCGCCTACAAAGTGCCGACGCAGGTCTATCGGGTACTCGAACCCTTGCCACGCAATGCCACCGGCAAGGTGCTCAAGGCACAACTGCAAGAAAAGTTGGGCGCATAACGTCGCCTTAGTCTTTCCGGACGATGTCGGGGCCGGCAGAACACGAACAATGGGTCCATCCACAAAGCCTTATCAGCGAAGGAGGCATCACATGAAAATAACAAGAACAGGTCTCATGCTCGCGGTCGCAGTCACAGCCAATAGCGGGCTGATGGGTTATGCGCACGCCGCGGTGTCACCTCAGGAAGCGGCCAAACTGGGCAAGGAGCTGACCTGTGTCGGCGCCGAGCAAGCCGGCAACGCCGAGGGCACCATTCCGCCGTACACCGGTAAATACCTGGGCGAAGTTCCAGGCTGGAATCATGTGAAGTTCTCCGGCGACCAGCCGGTCGATCCCTATGCGGCGGAGAAGCCGATCCTGGTGATCACTGCGCAGAACATGAGCCAGTACGAGTCGCACCTGACCGAAGGGCAGAAGGCCCTGCTGAAGAAGTATCCGACCACCTACAAGATGAACATCTACCCCGGCCATCGGGATTTCCGCTACCCCGATTACGTCTGCCGCCGTGTGATGGACAATGCGCTGCACGCCCAGCTGGTCAACGACGGTGCAGGTTTCACCGGGATAGGCCAAGTACCGTTCCCGATCCCCAAAAACGGCATGGAATTGCTGTGGAATCACCAACTGCCGGCACGTGCCTACACCGAGGAAAAAACCTCCGACCTGGCCTCGGTCCTGCCCAACGGCAGCATTGGCTGGGGGCGAGCCTACGCACGCAACCTGGCACTGGGTAACTCACCAACCGCCGACTCCAGGACCGAAGACAAGATTGCGGCCATGAGCAACAACATGACCCTCAAACCGGCCCGCGACAACGGCACCCTCAGCATTTCCCATGAACCCTACAACTTCGGCACCGATGCGCGCCAGGCCTGGACCTACAGCCCATCGACCCGGCGCGTACGACAACTGCCGGGCTACGGTTTCGATCAGCCGATGATCGGTACCAACGGCACCATGACCATCGACGAAGACCGTTTGTACAACGGTTCACCGGAGCGTTTCACCTGGAAACTCATCGGCAAGCGCGAGATGTACAGCCCGGCCAACGCGTTCAAGCCTAACGCCGGGACCGTCAAGTACGCCGATGTACTGACGCCCAACCATCCCAACCCCGATTTCATGCGTTATGAGTTGCGTCGTGTGTGGGTGCTGGAAGCCGATTTGAAGGAAGGCTATCGCCATGTCTATGGCAAGCGTGTGCTGTTCATCGACGAAGACACCTGGAACGCGGTCATGGCCGACAACTACGACGCCCGTGGGCAACTGTGGAAGCATGCCATGATCAACTACTACTACCACCCTGACATGAGCGGCTGGCAGGCCGGTTCACAGTTCTTCATGGACTTGAACTCTGGCCAGTACACCGGCTACGGCATGACCAACGAAGCGAAGAAGGGCCCGATCCTCAACGAAGGCAAGTTCACCCCGGACCAGTACACTGCGGATGCGGCGAGGGCGATCGGGCGCTAAGCCCTGGGTCGTTGCAATGACAAAAGCCCTAACGCAATGCGATAGGGCTTTTTTTTGGTTCACGGACTACCGGGAAAAACAGATAACGCGATACCTGTAGGAGCCGGCTTGCTGGCGATGGTCGTCAACGATAACGCGGGAGAAACTGGTTAAACGCGGCGCACTTGAGTCCATCGCCAGCAAGCCGGCTCCTACAGGTGGGGGGAGAGGAGTATCAGTTGATCGGTTGAGAGGTGATCTCCCATTGCGGATCCAGCGGGCCGATCATCTCCAGCAGCCGCTTGTAACCGGTACGCAGGATGCGCCACTCGCCTTGCTGCTTGACGTAGCAATCCTCGTAGATCGCGCTGCCGTTTAGCAGGGTCTGCTTATCGAGGTTGATGAACACGTCGTTGAGGTACCACAGGCCAGTGGCTTCATCACCGTTGACCGCAATTTCCGGGGTGTGGCCGTTGTGCATGCCGAAACGGCGATTGGTGAAGTTGGTGCGGTAGAACTCGATGGCTTCTTCCAGTCCGTTGAGTTCGAGCTGGTAGGTCGGGCTTTGGAAGCTGATCTTCACCTCGGGCGCGAGGATGCTGCGCAGCAGTTCGAGGTTGCAGGTATCGATACCACGAAAGTAGCGGGCCTTGAGTTGTTTGATCTGCTCGATGGCAACGAGATCCAGCATGTTGGTAATCTCCAGGGGGACGGCCACACGGGTTTCGTGTGCCCGTCGGAAAAGAGGCGACGTTCATGTCGCCTTGAAGTGTTCAGCAGGGCAGGAAGTGGCCGCCGTTGACGTCCAGTTGCGCGCCGGTGATGACCTTGGCGTAGTCGCTCGCCAGGTACAGGGCAGCCATGGCGCAGTCAGCGTCTTCGGGAATCTTGCGCAGCGCAATCTGTTGGGCGATCTGCTCCACCAGCGACTCCATCGGCACGCCCAGGCGCTTGGCTTCGCTCTCGAAATAGCCGATCACCGGCGCGCCCCACATCCAGCCCATGAAGGTGGAGTTGACGCGGATGCCGAACGGGCCGAGATCCTGGGCCAGGTACTGCACGGCGGTTTTCAACGCACCCTTGGAGACGGCATAGCCCGATTCCAGCTGGTTGGGGGTGCGGGTGGCCATGGTGTTGATCATGACGATGCTGCCCGACTTCTGTTTCTTCATCTGCGGCAGCACGGCCTGGGTCATGTGCATGGTGCCGAACAGGTTGACGTCCATTGCGCTGCGCCAATCGTCCATGGCCGACCCGGAGGAGGTGCCCCAGGCGCCATGGGCGTAGGCGGAGTTGATCAATACGTCGATCCGGCCGAAGTGCTCGGTCGTCAGGTCGGCGAGCGTCTGGCACTGTTCGGCCTGGGTAATGTCTGTGGGGACTTTCAGGATCGGCGTGCTGTAGCCAGCGTCGCGGACCGCTTGTTCGGCCTGGCCGAGCTTGGCTGGCGTGCGTGCGGCCAACACCACGGCCTTGGCCTGGAACTCTGCGGCGCGCACGGCCAGCTTGATGCCCAGGCCAGGGCCGATACCGGAAATGATGACGACTTTATCTTTCAGCAACATGGTAGTTACCTTCTTATTGTTTTCGTGGGGAGTGGGTCGTTCAGGTGCGACTGGCGTGCAGTTCTTCAGCGCGTCGTTTCAGATCCAGGGCCATCTGGTCGAAGCCGATTTTTACCCAGGCACCGTGCTCGCGCATGATGGTGTCCTGGTTCAGGCCGAGGAAAATGTCGGTGGTGAAATAGCTGCAGCGGTTGGCATCGATGGCCTTGATGTACTGGTCGCGGCGGGCGGCGTCCATGTTCTCCGGGACGGGGCGCTGCTCCCACGACAACAGTTGCTCGGGGTCGCAGGCCACGAGGTATTCGAAAACCGGAACGGTTTCGCCGGTATCGGGGGTCAGTACCTGCATATGCACCTCGTCGCCGATCTGCAGGCCACACTGAATGCTCGGACAGAAGCTGTTCCACAGGTGGTAATTGTCCAGATCAATGAGTACTTCCCAGACCACCCGGGCGGGGGCGTTAATTTCCACCGTGTGGGAGGTGACTATGTTTTCTGCTCTTGCCATGACGGTCTCCTGTTGTGCATTCAGTTGATGGGTCTGGAGGTGATCTGCAGCTGTTCGCTCAAGGGCTGGATGGTCTCGAGCAGGGTTTCGTAGCCCGTTTCGGCGATCATCCAGCGCTCGTCGCGCTTGATGTAGCGATCCTGGTAGATCGCACTGCCGTGCATGTGGGTGTTGTCCTCGAGGTTGATGAACACGTAGCTCAGGTACCAGAGGGCTGTGGCCTGGTCGCCATCGACTTCGATTTCCGGGGTGTGACCGTTGTGGGTGGCGAGGCGGGTCTTGGTGAACGAGGTGCGGTAGAAGTCCAGCGCATCGCCCAGGCCGTTGACGTGGAACTCGTAGGCCGGGCTCTTGAACGACAGGGCGATGTCTTCGGTGAGCATGCCTTGCAGCATCTCGATGTTGCAGGTGTCGATGGCGCGGAAATAGCGCGCCTTGAGCTGCTTGATCAGCTCGATTGCTTCTAGATCCAACATGGAAAGCCTCCTTGTGGGCCACTCAGGCACTGAGCTGGTACTCGCTGGTGAGGATGCAGTCGATCCTCTCGAAGTCGATGAATTTGCTGGTGGATTCGTACATGGCCTGCTGGCGCTGTGCGCATTTGTCCGGATCGCCCAGAGCGGCGAAGAATCCTTGCGGATTGCCGATGGCCTCGGGCGGGAAGTTTTCTTCGACGATCGCGTGCAACACCGGCGCACCGTAGGTGAGCGCACGTACCACGGTGTTCTGGCGGTAGCCGAAGATCGATTGCAGCGGATAGGCATTAGGCCCGTGCCCGTTGCGCCAGGTGTCGTACCATTGCTCGTAATTCATCCGATGTGGCTTGTGCAGCAACGCCACCTGATTCATGCCGGGTGTGCGCTGGCCGACCGGCACCCGGTATTGCGCTGCGCGGGCCTGGCGCTCCTCGGGATACGGCTCGGATTCCACCACCAGATAAGCCTCCAGGCGGCTGGTCAACGGCGTCACGAATGCCTTGATGGCGGGCCATTGCGAGGCACTGTCCAGCCACAACGAGAGCACCCCGTCCAAAGGCACGGCGCTATTGGTGATGCGCTGCGTCGAGGCGGCGGCCACCGCCTCATCGACCAGCATGAAGCGGATGTTTTTTGCACCGGCGCGAGCCAATGCGTCGCGCAGGCCGAGCAAGTCCGCACGCCATTGATCGGCGCCGGGTTGTGTCGGCTTCCACAGGGTCAACATGATTTTTTCCATGGTTGCTCCAACCCGCGTTTATTGATTGACGCTCAGGTGACGGGCGCGATATTCGCTGTAGTCCCGGGTCATCTGCGCCTCGTTCAAACCGAAGCGTTCCAGGCTGTAGTCGTGGCTGGCGCGTTTTTCCCGGCTGTTTTGCGACAGCCAGCCCTGCGCGTCGGTGCGGGCCTTGTCGGTAAATGGCAGATTGGCGAAGGCGTAGACCTTTTCCAGCACTTGCAGCGGCTGCTTCACGGTGTCGGCGAAGTGGATGTCGAGAAAGCGCTCGGCCGCATGTTGCTCGCGAACCTGCATGGTGTGGCGGATGCCACGCGCCATGCGGTTGTTCCACTGCTCGCCAGCGGCTTTCGGGTCCGGGTTGTCGCTGTACATCTGCCACAGGGTGTGGGCCATGCTGGCCATCGACGGGATGGTCTGGGCCGGTTCACGGTGGGTCAAAATCACCTGCGCCTTGGGGAAGACATCCAGCAGCAGATCCAGGGTGTGCAGGTGTTGGGGGGCTTTGAGCAGCCAGCGTTGCCCCGTCGGCTCACCCCGTTGTTGTTTCTGCCACTGCAGGAACTGCAGCATTTTCTTCAGTTGGGTGTAGACCGGTCGCTGGTCTTGCCGGTCCAGCCAGCGGGTGTAGCTGGGCACATTGACGTAGGCGTCCATGGCGCACATGAACGAGTGCTCCATGAGCATGAACTCTTCGTCGCAGAGCATGGCGTCCAGCGGGTGGATCGCGAGGATCTGCGGAATGACCTCGGCCATCAGATCGACCTCGGCCCTGGCCTGGGCGATACGCTTGGCCGGCACGGCCAGGGTTTCATCGGCCAGCGGTGCCGGAAAGCGCGTCTCCCACCAGGCGGCCGAGTAGAAGCGCGGGTCAACTGCCAGGGTGCGCTGGAGCATGGTGGTGCCGGTGCGCGGCAGGCCCACGATGACCAGCGGATCGTCGATCGCTATCTCGGTTATTTCCGGATAACGGCGCAGGTAGTCCTCCATCACCAGGCGGTTGACCAGTTGCCCCACCAGTCTTTCTTCCAGCAAATACAGGCCGGTCTGCGACAGCCCGGCCTCGGTAGCCAGGGCATCGAGTAGCGCCTGCAGGGACGCACGGTAGTTGTCATCGCCAAAATGGCTCAGGCCGTTGGTGCGCGCGACGGCGCTGGCCAACAGTTTGTCGACAGTCAGATCTTCAATTCGGGTGTGCGCGTTCATACGACCTCCGCGACGGCAGACACGTTTACAACACGAGTGGTGGGATGGCATTGCTCCTGGGCGCCGACCCAGCGCAGGCACAGCGTGCCTTGGCGTACGCCGGCGGTTTGCAGCCAGTTGCTCACCCCAGGGTCGAGCTCGCTGAGCACCAGGGTCACGCCGCCCTTGTCGTCGTATTGGGCCTGGTGCTTGTTGAAGCAGATCTGGTGGTAGCGGTAGTCCAGCGATTCCATCCAGTAGTTGTTGATCTGCAAGTTCCAGAAGTCGCAGTCGGGCACTTTATCGATGTGAATCACCAGCGCCTCGTCCGCGGCCAGCGCCCAGTGCGAGTGGTAATAGAAAATGTTCGGGTCACCGCCCACGGACTGGCACAGCGCCTGGTTGGCTGGAGGCAGTTGATTGCTGTGCGGCAGGTAGCTTTGGCTCCAGTCGGCGAACAGCATGGCGGTGTTCTCCACGAAGCTCGATACCCGCGCCAGGCCCTGCTGGAACGTCGCCGGATCAAGGGCCTGCGGTTTGCTGTCGGTGCCGATGCGCTCAATGCTCAGCTTGGCCGGCACTTCGCTGCGTCGGTCAAGAAACGTCTGGCGCACGATCAGGGCATTGGTGGCGGGTTCCATTTTCAGCCAGTTGCCCGGTTGCGGCTCGGTGCTGAGGATGATTTCGAAGTTGCCCTGGGCATCGACCTGCAACTGGCTGGCGTCGATGAAGCCGGTCTGGATCAGCGTGCCGTCGGTTTCATACCCGCCTTTCTGGGTGCCGAAGCTCAGGTAGGCGACACTGCCGCGCTGGCCTTTGATGCGGTATTGCAGCGTGCCGTCCAGGCGCGAGTACTCGTAGAGGTTGTCCGGGTTGTCGGCACCGATCTTCGCAGTCTCGTGGGAGGTCTTGAAGAAGCTGGGAAAGGCCGGGTCGGCAAACTCGATGTGCATCTCCAGGCCGATGCGCAGCAGGCGCGTGAGGTAGCGGAAACCTTCGGCGCGGGTGGCGGCATCGGCCGGTGCCTCGGGGCGCAGGATCTGCTCGCCGCAGCGCTTGAGGTGATCGCAGAACGTGGCCCAGGTCTGGCCACTCAATAGCTGTTGTTCGTCAATAGAGCTGATTGTCATTGTTAGACTCTCTTGATGGGGCGAGCACCGCCGCAGGGGTGCTCGCGGGATGCCCGGCGAACCGGGCGCCGGGGCTAGAGTTCCTTGCCGATGAAGCCGCGCTCGACCAGCACCTCGATGATCCGGTCCACTGCACCTTCGGGCGTCAGCTTGCTGGTCTGGATATGGATGTCCGGCTTGCTCGGCACCTCATAAGGCGAGTCGATGCCCGTGAAGTTCTTCAGCTCGCCGCGGCGGACTTTCTTGTACAGGCCCTTGGGGTCGCGCTCTTCGGCGACGGCCAGCGGCGTGTCGACGAAGATCTCGATAAACTCGCCTTCCTGCAGCAGCCCGCGCGCCATCTCGCGCTCGGAACGGAACGGCGAGATGAAGGCGGTCAACACGATCAACCCGGCATCCACGAACAACTTGGACACCTCGGCTACCCGGCGGATGTTCTCCACGCGGTCGGCGTCAGTGAAGCCCAGGTCGCGGTTCAAACCGTGACGCACGTTGTCGCCGTCGAGCAGGTAGGTATGGCGGCCGCGGGCGTACAGTCGGGTTTCCAGCAGGTTGGCGATGGCCGATTTGCCAGCGCCCGACAAACCGGTGAACCACAGCAGCACCGGCTGCTGGCCCATCTGTTCGGCGCGTGCCTTCTTGTTCACATCCACGTGCTGCATATGGATGTTCTGCGAGCGGCGCAGGGAGAATTCGATCAGGCCGGCGCCGACGGTGGCATTGGTCAGACGGTCGATGAGGATGAAACTGCCGGTTTCGCGGTTGTTCTTGTAGGGATCGAAAGCGATCGGCTGGCTGGTGAAGAGGTTGCACACGCCGATCTCGTTCAGCGCCAGTTCCTTGGCCGCCAGGTGCTCCATGGTGTTGACGTTGATCTTGTACTTGGGCACCGCCAAGGTGACCGACAGCGTCTTGCCGCCAATCTTCATCAAGTAAGGGCGGCCGGCGAGCATGGCCTGTTCGTGCATCCAGATCAGGCTGACCTGGAACTGGTCGGCGACGCTGGCCGGGTCTTCTGCGGTGGACAGAACATCGCCGCGGCTGCAATCGACTTCGTCGGTCAGGGTCAGGGTGATGGACTGCCCGGCCACGGCTTGTTGCAGGTCGCCATCGAGGGTCACGATGCGCGAGATCCGGCTCTCTTGCCCGGCCGGCAGAACACGTACGCGGTCACCGGGATGAATCACGCCGCTGGCGATGGTACCGGTGAAACCACGGAAATCGAGGTTGGGGCGGTTGACCCACTGCACCGGCATGCGGAACGCCAGTTTCTGCTGGTGCGCCTCGTCGATCTCGACGGTTTCCAGGTAGCCCATCAGCGTGGTGCCCCGGTACCAAGGCATGTGCTCGCTCTGTTCGGTGATGTTCTCACCCCGCAGCGCGGACATCGGGATGGCGGTGACATCTTGAAGATTGATCTGCTTGGCGAAGGCGCGGTAGTCATCGACGATGGCGTTGAAGACTTTCTCCGAGTAGTCCATCAGGTCCATCTTGTTGACGGCCAGGACCACCTTGCGAATGCCGAGCAGCGAGGCCAGGTAGCTGTGACGCCTGGACTGGGTCAGCACGCCGCGTCGGGCGTCGATCATCACCACGGCCACGTCGGCCGTGGAGGCACCGGTCACCATGTTGCGGGTGTACTGTTCATGGCCCGGGGTATCGGCAACGATGAACTTACGCCGTTCCGTGGAGAAAAAACGGTAGGCCACGTCGATGGTAATGCCTTGTTCGCGCTCGGCGGCCAGGCCGTCCACCAACAGGGCGAAGTCCAGTTCACCACCTTGGGTGCCGTCTTTTTTCGAGTCGGCCTCCAGCGCTTCCATCTGGTCTTCGAAGAGCATTTTCGAATCGTAGAGCAGGCGTCCGATCAGCGTGCTCTTGCCATCGTCCACGCTGCCGCAGGTAATGAAACGCAGCAGGCTCTTGTGCTCGTGGGCCTTGAGGTATTGGCCGATATCCTCGGCAATCAGGTCAGATACGTGTGCCATTAGAAATACCCCTCTTGTTTTTTCTTCTCCATCGATGCGGACGAGTCGTGGTCGATCATTCGCCCCTGACGCTCGGACGTGCGGGTCAGCAGCATTTCCTGAATGATCTTGGGCAGGGTGTCGGCATCGGACTCGACGGCTCCGGTGAGCGGGTAGCAACCCAGAGTGCGGAAGCGCACGTTGCGGATCATCGGCACTTCACCCGGGTTCAGCGGCATGCGTTCGTCATCGACCATGATCAGCATGCCGTCACGCTCGACCACCGGGCGCGGCGCGGCGAAATACAGCGGTACGATCGGGATATTTTCCAGATAGATGTATTGCCAGATGTCCAGCTCGGTCCAGTTGGACAGAGGGAACACGCGGATCGACTCGCCCTTGTGTTTACGCGTGTTGTACAGGTGCCAGAGCTCTGGACGCTGGTTCTTCGGGTCCCAGCGGTGCTGATCGGAGCGGAAGGAGAAAATCCGTTCCTTGGCCCGGGATTTTTCTTCGTCGCGACGGGCACCGCCAAAGGCCGCGTCGAAACCGTAGTGATCCAGCGCCTGTTTCAGGCCCTCGGTCTTCATGATGTCGGTGTGGATCTGCGACCCGTGTTTGAACGGGCTGATGCCCATTTCAATGCCTTCGGGGTTGGTGTGGGTCAGCAGGTCCACGTTCAGCTTGGCGACCATCTGATCGCGGAAGCGATACATCTCCTGGAACTTCCAGGTGGTGTCGACATGCAGCAAGGGGAAGGGCGGCTTGGCCGGGTAGAAGGCCTTCATGGCCAGGTGCAGCATGACCGCGCTGTCCTTGCCGATGGAGTAGAGCATGACCGGGTTGTCGGATTCGGCGACAACCTCGCGCATTGCCTGGATGCTTTCGGCTTCCAGTCGTTGCAGGTGGGTAAGCGTCATAGATTTTCCTCTCGCTTTTTGTTGTTGTCGTTTATCAACGTACAACTGCTGCGATTCGGACTTATGCGCGACTTGATGTTTTAACATCTGGCGCAACATCAGCAGCATGGGGTCGCGGGGCAGGGGGGGGACGATGGTCGTTGGCACATCGTCATGGCCGACGCGCGCGGCTTGCTGGTTGATCTGGGTCGCCAGTTCGCGGGCACCGCTGAGCATTGCGCTGGCTTCGGGCAGATGGAACAGATGCAGTCGCTCAGCGCGTTCGCCTGCCCAGGTGATGAAGGTCGCGGCGCGTTGCCAGTGCATGCCCGAGAGCAGGGCGAACACTTTGCGTTCGGCCGAGCGATACAGGCGGTCGAAGAACTCTTCCAGGTGCGGCGCGCGCAACCCGTCTTCGTAAGGCAGCCAGAGCACCTTGCCGCGATTGCTGACCGCGCGCAGTACCCCGTAGCTGAGCTTGCCCTGGTCGTTACGGGCACCGTAGTCATCGATCCAATGGATCTCGCCATTCTGCGTACGGGCCTGCTCGAGAATGTCCCGGTAGGTGCTGCGGTACCAGCGCTGCACCGCCAGCGAAGCACTGGCGACGCGCTTGGCCGGGCGCTCGGCATTGAGCTGCCAGCGTTGCAGGTAATGGGCGGCGGTACGTTCTGGCAAGTCGATATCGTGCAGGCGCTTGACCAGGGCCTGCATCGCTTCCAGTTGCCAGAGCAGGAACGGCAGCTGGTGCCGCTCCGGCAGCGTGCTGACCAGCAATTGGTAGATGCTGCGTTCCTGCTCGGCAGAGAGACTGCGGCCTTCACCTTGCTTGCGCCCGCGCTCGCGTACGGGCACGGCATTCCAGCCACCGGCTTGCCACGCCTTGTAGGCAGCGATGATGGTTGGCGATGAGAGCCCGGTGTCCTGGCTGATGGTCTTGAGTGTGCTGCCGCCGATGCGCAACTGCACGGCACGCAGGCGCAGCTGGTTGATCTGTGGAACGGATAACTGATTGCCGTGGGACACAGGAACTCCTGTTAAACATCCATTTGCTGAGTGGCGATGGTTTGGATGTCTGTACTGTTCCCGGATCCGGAAAACGGCGCATAGGCCGAATGGACCATACGAAGAACAAAAACAGGAGAATTCCCATGAACGAGTCAATGACTGTTCTGCTTGAAGATGTCATCGGTATTGTTCGCGCAGCGGGCGAACGGGTGCTGGAGGTGTACCGATCGGATTTCGAGGTGCGCGGAAAAGTCGATACCTCGCCGGTCACCGAAGCTGACGAGCGCGCCGAAGCGTTGATTCTGCAAGCCTTGGCGGCACGCACGCCGCAGATACCGGTGATTTCCGAAGAGGCCGCAGCGGCCGGCCAGGTGCCCGAGGTGGGCCAGCGGTTCTGGCTGGTGGACCCGTTGGACGGCACCAAGGAATTCATCAATCGCAATGGCGAGTTCACCGTCAATATCGCCCTGATCGATAACGGTGAACCGGTGCTCGGGGTGGTCCTGGCGCCCGCGCTGGAGCGACTGTTTGCCGGTGCCCGTGGTTGCGGCGCCTTTATCGAACAGTCTGGAAAACGCCAACCCATTCACTGCCGGACGGTGTCGCACGAGGGGCTGGACGTGGTCGCCAGCCGCTCCCACGGCGATGCCGAGGCGCTGGACAAATTCCTCGACGGACGGCAGGTGCGATCACTGAAAAGCGCCGGCTCATCGCTGAAGATTTGCCTGGTGGCTGCCGGCGAGGCAGACCTTTATCCGCGCCTGGGGCGCACCATGGAGTGGGATATCGCCGCGGGTCATGCGGTGCTTGTCGCTGCCGGTGGACAGATCCGCACCCTTGCCGGCGATGCGTTGCGTTATGGCAAGCCTGGCCTGGACAACCCGCATTTCTATGCTCAGGGTCTATAGACCTCAGACGCTTGCGTGCACTGGTTGCATATTTGGATTGGGTGTATATCCGTTGCTGCGGTAACGGCGACTTAGGGTTTCGCCCTTACGGCGAGTCACTTGGAAAAGCCTGTAGGAGCAGCCGGTCGACGCTCGATTGCTCGCGATGAACCTGAGAGCACCGAGGGGTGTCAGGTGCCCAGCGTCATCGTTGACGACCATCGCGAGCAAGCTCGCTCCTACAGGGCCCGCAGCGATGGGGCAAGAGGGTCAAAAGCAAAAGCAAAAGCAAAAGCAAAAGCAAAAGCAAAAGCAAAAGCAAAAGCAAAAGCGAGGCGGCCTGACAGCCGACCTGATTGCAGGCTTGTCCGTGATCCCCTGTAGGAGCGAGCCTGCTCGCGAAAAACGCCCAGACAACGCCATCATCCAGACAGGGCGCGTTATCGTTGACGTCCATCGCGAGCAAGCATCGCTCCTACAGAGGAACGTGCTCACTTGAAATCAGGTCGGCTGTCAGGCCGCCTCGCTTTAGCTTTAGATTTGGGCGACCCACGGAGCAATGCCGGAGTGAGGGCATGCCGAGCCACAGCGAGGCACCGAGTGGTGGGGCAAGAGCCTTTTGCTTACTTTTGGGCTCTTTCAAAAGTGAGTCGCCGTAAGGGCGAAACCCTAAGTGGCCGTTACCGCAGCAACGGATATGTATTCAGACAACAATCTCCCACAGAGGATCGCGGACACGCCAGTAACCAGGCCGGCTGTCAGGCCGCCTTTGTGCCTACATCAACAAATGCCCACGTAAGTCCCCCATCATGTCCAGGTGCGAATAATTACGAAAGCTGAACCGCCAGATCCCGTCGACACGTTCGAACTCATCCAGATAGCGTCCCGCGGCGATCGGTTGCAGGGGGAGCATGTCGGTGGCCTGCAGCACGGTGTAGCAAGCGCGAACGGTCGCGGTCCCGCAGGCTTCATCGATGTCAATGATGGGGTTGCTGATGACATGTCGGGTGCGCGGAGTGCCGCAGGGGTAGAGCTTGATTCGCTGTTGCCAGATCCCCAGCAGGGCGGTGTGATCAACGTACTCGCCCTGGCTGCTTACCTTGATGCGGGCATGACGAAACAGCTCGGCGGCCTCGACCAATTGTCCGCTGTCCAGGCATTCGGCGTAACGGTAAAGAAGATTGCAGATCTGTACGGCGCTGGTGCTCATGGTGAGCCTCATCAAAAAAAAGCCGCTGGAATCTGACAGGTTTCCAGCGGCGCGGCGGTGTGGGGAAGAGGATCAGGCAGTCACTGCCTGGTTCGGTGCGGGCAGTGGTGCGGGGCTCTTCATCTGTTGGCGATAACGTGGCAGCGCCAGGGTCAGGAACGCGCTGGCCAGCACCAACATCGACACAGATGAAGCCAGGGCGTAGCGCAGCGACTCACTGCCCAGGGTTGGCACGAAGAAGTCGCTGAGCATGCCAACGAACAGCGGCCCGATACCCACGCCCAAGAGGGTCATGGACATGACGAAAATCGCCGTGGCCTGGGCCAGTCGTGTAGCCGGGAACAGGTGGGTAATGGCGCTCAGGCACGGTGTTGCCCACCACACGCCAAAGAAGGCGAAGGCGCTGTAGAACAGAAACGCCTGTGGCACGGCGATGCTGCCGATATGGAACGCCGTGCCTTGGGGCCAGAGGAAGTACGCCAGGGCGAAAGGAATGCTGATCAGCGTACCCAGCAACGGCACACCGATTTGCCAACCGACATCGCGCCGTGCCATGCGGTCGGTGAGCATGCCGCACAACAGGGTGCCGACGGTCGCACCGCTACCGCCCACCACGCCCACCAGGAATCCGGCTTCTTGCAAATTGAGGCCGTGGGAGCGGATCAGGAAGCTCGGGCTCCAGGTGCCGATGGCGTAGCCGGCAATCGCCGCCGCGCCGCCGGTCAGTACCAGCCACAGAAAAGAGGGCATGCGAAACAGCTCGACCAGGGTCTTGAGCCAGCCATCCTGTTGCGCCGCGACGTTACCCAGCGGTGCTACGCGCTTGGGCGCCCGCACGGTCAGCAGCAGAAGCAGGCCGAGGAAAATACCGGGGGCGCCGATCAGCAAGAAGGCGTAGCGCCAACCGTGGTGCTGGGCAATCCAGCCACCCAGGCCCAGGCCGACGATCGCCCCCAGGCTGGAACCGAGCATCAGCACCGACAGGGCCGTGGATCGGCGGTTCGCCGGGTACAAATCCGAGACCATCGCCACCGACGGCGCCGTGCCGCCGGCCTCGCCCACAGCCACACCGATTCGCGCCAGCACCAGGGTCAGAAAGTTGCCGGCCATGCCGCATAGCATGGTCATCAGGCTCCAGGCGATGCAGCTGAAGGCGATCACCGGCTTGCGCCCGATGCGGTCTGACAGGCGCCCCAGCGGGAAGCCGAACACCGTGTAGAACACCGCAAAGGTCACCCCCGAGAGCAGACCGATGCCGGTATCGGAAATACCGAATTCGAGTTTCACCGGCTCGATCAGGATCGCCATCAATTGGCGGTCGATGTAGTTGAACACATAGATGCTGGCGAGCACGAACAGCGCGTAGTGCGTTCGCCATGTCACGGGGGTGGATAGGTTCACTGCGGGTGCTCCCGGTTTTGTTCTGGTTGTCGCGATGCTCGGCTCGTCACGGAATTTTCTCATCGTCCGTTCAGACCATTTTTGGGTTTGCAGGCAAGCCGCCCTGCACGATCGCCGACCTAGTCTTGTCGGACGATGTTTCGCTTGCGCTCAACGTCAATCATTCAGCCCGTATCCGCTGCCATGTCAGCGCTTGCCCAAGTGATGGCAAGCCCTGCGACAGCAAAAAACAATAAGAAGCTGAGGAATTGAAATGAGCGTCTTGTTCGAACCGGTCGCCCTGGGCGATCTGCAACTGGCCAACCGCATCGTCATGGCTCCCATGACTCGCAGCCGCGCCCTTGCCGATGCGGTCCCCGGCGGCGATATGGTCGAATACTACCGCCAGCGTGCCAGTGCCGGGTTGATCGTGGCCGAAGGCACCGCACCCTCGGCCAGCGGCCTGGGCTATTGTCGCACCCCGGCCATCTACAGCGACGAACAGATTGTCGGCTGGCAGCGAGTCACCGAGGCGGTGCATGCCGAGGGCGGGCGCATTGTCCTGCAGCTGATGCATGTCGGCCGCGCTGCCAGCCGGCACAACAAACCGGCGGGGGCGGTTACCGTGGCACCTTCGGCATTGCGCGCACGCACACAGGTGTTCAGCGACGCTGCCGGCCTGGTGGACACTGATGAGCCACAGGTGCTGACCTTGCAAGGCATTGGCGAGGTTATCGAAGACTATCGCCAGGCTGCATTGAATGCGCGTCAGGCCGGCTTCGACGGTGTCGAACTGCACTGCACCAGCGGTTATCTGCCGATGCAATTCATGGCCTCCGGCAGCAACCAGCGCAGCGATGCCTACGGCGGCGATGTGACCGGGCGGGTGCGTTTTGCCAAGGAAGTGATCGAGGCCATGGCCAGTGCGATTGGCGCTGGACGCGTTGGCTTTCGCCTGTGCCCCGGCAACCCCTACAACGACATCGACGACCGCGATCCGGCGGCCACGGCGGCGGCCTTGTGTGAAGCCGTGGCGCCGTTGGGCCTGGCTTACCTGCACATCATGCGCTCACCACTGAAAGACCTCGATGCCTTCGCCCTGGCGCGTCGGCACAGCCCCCACGCGTTGATTCTCAATGATGGTTTCGACGGTCTTTCGGCCAGTGCCGCACTCGCGTCGGGCGAGGGGGCTGCTGTGTCGTTCGGCCGTCACTTTATTGCCAACCCTGATCTGGTGGCGCGCTTGCAGCGTGGCCTGCCGCTGAGTGGCTTTGACCGCAAGACCCTGTATACGCCGGGCCCGTCGGGTTACTCGGATTACCGCGCCCATCAAGCGATTGCCCAGGAGGTGGCGCAATGAACCTCAACGACTTGAGCCACGTCCTGCCGACCCACCCAGTGCCTAGGGAGCAGACCCAGGCGCTGCTTGACCAGCGCTCAGCCGCCGCCGGACTGATCAAGCCGGGCGACCTCTACACCCTGGCCGACAGGCTGGAGCAACAGGCGAGCAAGCAGGGTGAGTGCACGTTCCTGATCTATGGCGAGCAGACCCTGAGCTACTTCGAGGTCGATGCGCGAGCCAACCAGATGGCCCACACGTTTTATGCCAATGGTCTGCGCGCCGGCGATGTCTGCGCCCTGGCCATGGAGAACCGCCCGGCGTTTTTCTGCACCTGGTTCGGCCTGGTCAAGCTCGGGGTGGTGGTGGCGTTCATCAACACTCAGGTCAGCGGCCGCCCGCTGCTGCATGCGTTGCAAGTCACCGAGGCCAAGGCGTTGGTGATCGGCGAAGAGTGCCTGGCCAATGTGCAGGCCACCGAAGGCTTTCCAGATCTGCCGTGCTGGCTGCTGCGCGACCCGGAAAATCCCTGGACAGGATCGTTGCCCAAAGGCATCGACGGGCATTTCGCTGCGCGCCTGGAAAAAGCCCCGCGCACGCCGTTTCCCCGTGATATCCGCGCGCACATCGAGGCGCAGACGCCAACCCTGCTGATCTTCACCTCGGGCACCACGGGCTTGCCCAAGGCGGCGCGCTACAGCCACATGCGCTGGATGTCGTCGGGCGATGTGATGGAAACCACCCTGCAAGCCACTTGCGAGGATGTGTTCTATTGCTGCCTGCCGCTGTACCACGGCGCCGCGGCCACGTCGGTGACTTCTACCGCGCTGCGCGCCGGTGCGGCCATCGTGGTGCGCCGCAAATTCAGCGTGCGCGAGTTCTGGAACGATGTGGCACGGCATCAGATCAGCATCTTCCAGTACATCGGTGAGATCTGCCGCTATCTGCTCAATCAGCCGGTGCGAGCGGGCGAGCGCGAGCACAGCCTGCGCTGCATGCTCGGTGCCGGGCTGTCGCCGGACTCCTGGCAGCGCTGGCTGGAGCGCTTCGGCCCGATCCAGGTGTTCGAGGGCTGGGGCGCCACCGAAGCCAATGCGGCAGTGATCAACGTCGACAACTATTTCGGTTCCTGCGGACGCGTGCCGGACTGGAACAAAACCAACCTGCGGCTGGTGCGTTACGACATCGAAAACGACTGCCATCCGCGGGACGAAAACGGTTTCTATCAAATCTGCAAAGTGGGCGAGGTTGGCGAGGCCATGGGCTTTATCGTCGATCACCCTGAAATCGGTGGCGGGCGTTTCGAGGGTTACACCTCAAGCGAAGCGACCGAGAGCAAAATCCGCCGCAATGTGTTTCGCGAGGGCGATGCTTACTGGAGTTCCGGCGACTTGCTGCGCGAGGACGCCGACGGTTACTGCTACTTCGTCGATCGCATCGGCGATACCTATCGCTGGAAGAGCGAGAACGTTTCGACCCTGGAAGTGGCGGACGCCCTGGGTGATCTGGCGGGCCTGGAACTGATCAATATCTACGGCGTCCAGGTGCCGGGCCATGAAGGCCGCGCCGGCATGGCCGCGGTGTTGATGCAGGCCGACCAGGCGTTTGATCCTGCGGCCCTGTATGCCCTGACCGAAGCGCGCCTGCCGCGCTATGCGGCCCCGGTATTCGTGCGGGTTACCCAGTCGGCAGACCTGACGGCCAGCTTCAAGCTGCGCAAGGTCGATCTACAGCGCCAGGGCTACTGCCCGACCCGTTGCAACGATCCGCTGTTCATCCGCGACGAACAAGCCCGCACCTATGTGCCTTATTCGCCAGAGGCACTGACCCGGGCCGGCCTGGCGCCATTCGCGGTGGCCGACCATGGCTGATCTCGACGCCAATGGTCACGAACTGCGCGGCGGCCTGCGCTATCCCTGGCCGCAGGCGCCCGATTCCGGGCAGGTGCGTGAAGTGGCGCCAGGCGTGTGGTGGCTGCGCATGCCGCTGCCGTTTCGCCTGGACCACATCAATCTCTATCTGCTGCGTCATACCGACGGCTGGGTAGTGGTGGACACCGGCATGAACACCGAACAGACCCGCGAGGTCTGGGACCGGGTGCTGAGTGAAGTGTGTGACGGGCTGCCGCTGCTGGCGGTGGTCTGTACCCACTTTCACTCCGACCATGCCGGAGTGGCCGCGTGGCTTTCGGAGCGTTTCCATTGCCCGGTGTACATGACCGCCAGCGAGTTCCAGTCGCTGCACGTCAGGTTTCCCGCCGCTCAACCGCCGGGCTGGGACTTACTCGACTTCTACCGCAAGGCCGGCGTGGCTGACGAGCAGAGTGCCGAGATGTTCGCGGTGATGAGCAACGCCCATTTTCTGCCGGCGCCGCTGAACCATTACCGCCGTTTACGCGAAGGCAGCCTGCTGAATATCGGTGGCCGCACCTGGCAGGTGGTCATCGGCCGCGGCCACTCGCCGGAACATGCCTGTCTGTATGCCGCCGATGACGGCTTGCTGATCTCCGGCGACCAGGTGTTGCCGCGCATCACCTCCACCGTCGGCGTGCATGCCACGGAGCCGTTGGCCAATCCGCTGGGCGACTGGCTCGACTCCATCGAGCACTTGCGCAACTTGCCCGACAGCGTGCTGGTGCTGCCGGCGCACGAGCGGCCGTTCTTCAATTTGCATCAGCGCCTGGACCAGCTCCAGGCCCATCACCGCGGGCATCTGGCGTTGATGCTGGCCAACTGTGACGAGCCGCGCACCGTGCTCGAACTGATGGTCGTGCTGTTTCCCAAACTGTCAGGTCGTTTCGACGAACTGATGGCGCTAGGCGAAACGTTGGCTCATGCCAACTACCTGGTGGCCGAAGGGTCGCTGGAGCGGGAAGAGGACCGGGGGCGATATCGCTACCGGCGTGCTGTAAGGGGAGCGTGCGCTGTTACCCCGCTCAAGGTGTTTTGAGCGGGCGGCACGGCAGCAGTGTTGAACATTCCAGGCAGCCAGCCGGTTGTCATTGAGGAGAATCAGTGTGATCAACAAAAACAACAAAAACTCTACGGTCATCGGTTCGAGCGCATTACAGGTCAGCAGCCTGGCGGCAGCCATTGCGCTGGTGTCCACACCGGTGTGGGCCGGTGATACGTTCGAGTTCGACAACGGCGCGACCATGGACTGGTCGGTGACCACCAGCTACGGCATTGGTGTGCGCACTGGCAGTCAAAGCGATCGCTTGCTGACAATCAACGCCGACGATGCCAACCGCAACTTCGATAGTGGCAGCCTCACCACCAACCGTGTGGGCGCGCTGGCCGAAATGATCCTGCGCAAGGACAACTACGGCGCCGTGGTACGCGGCAGTACCTTCTACGATGACGTCTACCACCGCAAGAACGATAACGATTCGCCCGCCACCGTGAACAAAAGCGGCAGCAACGACGAGTTCACCAGTGACACTCGCTACTACAGCGGCGGGCGCAGCAAACTGCTGGATGCCTATGTGTTCAGCGGCTGGCGCTTTGACAACGACACCATGCTGGACGTCAAGGCCGGGCGGCACATCGAATCCTGGGGCGAAAGTTTGTTCTACCCGGGTGTGAACGGCGTACAAAACCCCTCCGATGCAGTAAAAGCATCCCAGCCGGGTGTTGAAGTCAAGGAAATACTCTTGCCGGTGGGCCAGTTCTCCGGCTCGTTTCGCCTGAACCCCCAGCTGACTTTCGGTGCATACGTGCAATACGAATGGAAGGGCACCGAACTGCCGCCGGTGGGTAGCTACCTGTCGAGCAGTGACGTGGTTGGGCCCGGTCGCGAGTTCATCTACGCCAACGGCCAGAAGATCACTTTCCGCGGCACCGACGAACCGCGCGATGGCGGCCAGTGGGGCGTACAGGTGCGCTACCGCCCGGTACCGGCCATTGAGCTGTCGCTGTTCCACGTCAACTATCACGACAAGAACCCGGCCACCGCCCTGGTCAGCTACGACCCGCTCCCGGTGGGCGGTGGCCTCAACGCCTTCGTCAGCAATGGTTACCGGATCAAGTACTTCGAAGACATCAAGCTGACCGGCATCAGCGCCTCGACCAAGATCGGCGACACCCAGGTCGGCGCCGAATGGTCGTACCGCGACGGTGCGCCGGTGATGGTCAATACCGGCCTTGGCGCGGTGCCGGCCAGGGGCAAGGGCCAGCAAATGCAGTTGTCGGCGATCCGTATCCTGGGGGACCGTCCTTGGGCCAGCCAGACCAGCCTGACTGGCGAAATCATCCATGTGCAGGTCGACAGCGTTGAATCCACTTCGGCGGCGCCCAACCTGCAAGGCGTAAACCTGTTGCCCTCCCTGAAACCTCTGGTGGCGTCTTCCGATGACTATATCTACAGCACAGCCGCCGGCTTTCGCACCAAGTCTGCCAGCGCCTACACCGTGGGCGCATCGTTCAGTTATCCGGGAGTTTTCCAAGGCTGGGATCTGGAAGTCCCCTTCAGTTTCTCCAACGTCTTCAGCGGCTCCACGCCCATGGCCGGAAGCATCTCCGGCGTCGCCGGTGACCGACGCCTGAGCGCGGGCACGACCTTCAAGTACTTGGGCAACCTGGAACTCGGTTTGAAATACATCGCCTACCTGGGTGAACCCGACCCGATCAAGCGTCCGTTCGCCGACCGCGACTACGCCACGTTCTCGATGAAATACACCTTCTGATCGACCACTGAAGATCCGGGTCGCTTAGCTGCGCCCGGACCTGAACCACAACCTGGAAATGGCCGCAGCGTAACGCTTCGGCATGGAGGCACTATGGGACTCAAAGGGCATGCGGCCATTGTTGGCACCGCACAGTACAAACCGGAGAAGTATTCGACCGCGCCCAAGATGTTTCACCTTGAGCAAGTCGCCGACCTGGCGGCCCAGGCCCTGCGCGATGCCGGGCTCAAGGCCTCGGACCTCGACGGGCTGGTGATCAACGGCCCGCATTTTCATGAAGCGTCGGTGTTCGTACCGGCGATGGCCGCCGAATACCTGGGCCTGCGCCTGAACTTCGCCGAAGTGGTGGACCTGGGTGGCTGCACGTCGGTGGGCATGGTCTGGCGCGCTGCCGCCGCGATCGAACTGGGGCTGTGCCAGGCGGTCCTGTGCGTGATCCCTGCGCGCATGGCGCCGTTGGGTCCCGACGAGGATCCCGGCTGGATGGCTCGGTCCATGCGTTTCGGTGGGCACAGCACGGCCTTTGGCGCGCCCGAGGCCGAGTTCGACCTGCCTTACGGGCACATGGGCCAGAATACCGGCTACGCGATGATCGCCCAACGTTATGCCGCACAATACGACTACGACCAGCGGGCGATGGCCAAGATTGCCGTCGACCAGCGCACCAATGCCCTGGCTAACCCGCAAGCGATGTTCTATGGCCAGCCGCTGACCATCGAACAGGTGCTGGCGAGCAAAATGGTCGCCGACCCGTTGCACGTCCTGGAAATCGTCATGCCGGTGGCCGGTGGCGCCGCGATGATCATCACCAACAAGGAAGTGGCGGCGCGGGCCCGCAAACGTCCGGCGTTCATTACCGGGTTTGGCGAACACCTGGCATTCAAGTCGCCGTCCTATGCCGAGGACATGCTGCACACGCCGATTGGTCCGGCCTCCCAGCGAGCCTTTGCCATGGCCGGGTTGAAGCCAAAAGACGTCGATGCCGCGCAGATCTACGACTGCTACACCATCACCACCTTGCTCACCCTGGAAGACGCCGGCTTCTGCGCCAAGGGCGAGGGCATGGCGTTCGTGCGCGAACACGACCTGACCTGGCGTGGCGACTTCCCGATGAACACCCATGGTGGGCAACTGAGTTTCGGCCAGTCGGCCTCGGCCGGTGGCATGAGCCAGGTGATCGAGGCGGTGACGCAGATCGCCGGCACCGCCGGTGAGCGCCAGCTGGGACGCTGCGACAGCGTCTACGTCTCCGGCACCGGTGGCGTGATGAGTGAGCAGGGCGCATTGATACTTCAGGGAGCATAAGCACATGTCCAACAACAAACCGATGCCGGTCGCGACGCAAATCTCCGCACCCTTCTGGGAGGGCCTGAAGGCTCGCCGCCTGTTGATCCAGCAATGCAACGCCTGTGCGCACTGGAACTTCTACCCGCGCCGGCATTGCCCGGTGTGCCTGGAACATGACATGGCCTGGCGCGAAGTCGACGGCGCCGCGACGCTGTACAGCTACACCGTGACGCGCATTGCCACCTTGCCCGACTTCATTGATGAAATGCCGCAGAAACTGGCGGTGGTCGAGCTGGCCCAAGGGGTGCGCATCAATACCAACCTGGTAGGCCTTGAGGAAAACGAAATCGAGATCGGCATGTCCTTGCAGCCGGTGTTCGCCGAAGTCGATGCCAAGGGCAACCGCCTGCTGCGTTTCACCGGGCTGGACAAAGATGCGGCGAGCCTTGAGTCGCTGCCCGCGCAGGACAGCGAACTGGCGCCCGAGGCGTCGGAGCAACCGCCTGTCCGGCAGATCGACCTCAACGATGGACCGGCCTTGCAGGCCCTGGTCAGCGAGCAGTTCAGCGACTGGAGCAACGTGGTGGTGGTCGACCAGGCGCTGATCGATGCCTTTGCCCGGTTGTCGGGCGACGATTACTGGATCCATACCGATCCAGAGCGCGCACGCCTGCAAAGCCCGTTCGGCGGCACCATCGCCCACGGCGCGCTGGTGCAGGTGCTGCAGTCACGGATGAAACTGGCACTGGGCTTCGAGATCAGTGGTTTCACTACCCAGATCAACTACGGCTCCGACCGCCTGCGTTTCCCGGCGCCGGTACCGGCCGGCTCGCGCATCCATTCGCGGGCGCGGGTGAAAAAGGTCGAAATCCTGGCCCGTGGCACCCAGTTGACCCTGGAACTCACCACCCACGTGGTGGGCCAGGACCGGCCGTCGGTGATCAACGACCTGGTGATTTTGTACCTCGCCTGACGCGATCCCTGTAGGAGCGAGCTCGCTCGCGATGGACGTCAACGATAACGCGGGCTGCCTGAATGCCCGCGGTGTCCCGACGTTTTTCGCGAGCGAGCTCGCTCCTACAGGGGATCGGGCACATCCGCAAACCCAGGTCCCGACCGCTAAGCCATTTGCGCCATTGCATAAGCCATTTGGACGATGTGTCACCCATCCCTTGCGCCGACTATTGCCCCAGAGGCAACGCCCATCTCGATTGCCTCGCATGCCTGGTGCGTGACAAAAACAAGAGGATCGGCCCTATGACTTGCCCTATCCACGCCTACCCCGAACAGGAGCGTTGCTCATGCGTTCGGTGATCGGTTACGCGGTTTGCCTGGTGGTCGCCTTGACCATTGGCTACACCTTTTCCCCCAAATCCCTACCGCAACAAGAACTGTTGGCCACGCGCCCGGACCGGGTGCAGATCAACGGCCTGCTCAATCTTGGTGCGCGGGTGGTCGCCGTGGGCGAGCGTGGCAGCATCCTGCTCAGCGATGACCAGGGCGTCAGCTGGCAGCCCGCCAATGTCGTGACGCAACGCAATGCCACCCTGACTGCCGTGGTGGCGCTGGACGACAAGCGCTTGCTGGCCGTCGGGCATGATGGCTGGATCCTGCGTTCCCTGGACTCCGGCAGCAGTTGGCAGGAAATGCGCCACGACAGCGATCTGGGCGAACCGCTGCTGGGCATCTGGACCGGCGGTGGCGACAGCGTCATGGCGTTTGGCAGCTTCGGCAAGTTCTATCAATCCCTGGATGCCGGGCTGACCTGGACGCCGCAGTCCCTGGACATCGACAGCGCGCACCTCAACAGCATGGCCGGTGGCGACGATGGCCGGCGCATGCTGGTGGGCGAGCAGGGGCTGGTGCTGCGCACGGCCGATGGCGGCCAGCACTGGCAGGCCTTGCCGGCGTTCTACAGCGGCTCGCTGTTCGGCATCGTGCGCCTGAGCGCGGACAACTGGGTGACCTACGGCATGCGCGGGCATGTGTTCGTCAGCCATGACTTCGGCGACAGCTGGACCCAGATCAACGTCGGTAACCAGCTGCCTTTATACGGCCATGTGTTGCTGCCCGATCACTCGGGGCTGGTGATCGTCGGCGCCGCCAGCTCGGTGGTGCGCCTGGATGCACAGGGTGCGCTGGTCGGTGTCGCGCGCCTGGCCGGGCTCGGTACGTTGACCTCGGCGACGATGGTTGGCTCGCGCCTGCTGGTGGGTGGCGAGCGCGGGGTATTGCAGGGTTCAGGTGGCAGCGTCGCTGCCCTAGTGGCCACACAGGCCACCCAGTAAATGAGAGGCAGGCAATGAATCAAGGTAAACACTGGGTGACGCGCTGCGTCGAAACGTGTGCGGACCACCTGATGGCCTGGCGCAAGGGACTGCTGTTGCTGTTTGTCCTGGTGACGCTGGGCCTGGGCTACAGCGCCACCCACACGCAACTGGATCCGGGTTTTAACAAACAGATCCCGGTGCGTCATGAATACATGATCAATTTTCTCAAGTTCAGCCGCTACTTCACCGGCGCCAACCGCTTCCTGGTCAGCGTGCACTGGAAGGGCGAGGGCGACATCTATAACGCCGAGTACCTCGATACGCTGCGCAAAGTTACCGACGACGTGTTTTTCATCTCAGGGGTCAGTCGCCCCAGTGTGACGTCGCTGTTTACCGCCAACGTGCGCTACATCGAAATTACCGAGGAAGGTTTCTTTGGCGACGTGGTGGTGCCACCGCGCTTTAGCGGCACCCCGGAGGATCTGGCACAGGTGCGCAGTAACACCGCGGCCTCCGGACAGGTCGGCCGCCTGGTGGCCAACGACCTGAAGTCGGCCATGGTTCGCGCCGACCTGCAGGATACCGACCCCAAGACCGGCCAGCCGGTGTCCTATGTCGAGATCGCCAAGCGTCTGGAAGAGATCCGCGGCAAGTACAACAGCCCCAATATCGAAATCAACATTGTCGGCTTCGCCAAGTTGGTGGGCGATGTTGTTGAAGGGTTGAACACAGTGATCGGCTTTTTTGTGGTGGCCTTCGTCATCACCGGGTTGCTGCTGTGGCTGTATTCCCGGTCCCTGCGCCTGACAGTGGTGGCGCTTGTGGTCGCGTTGCTGCCGGTGGTCTGGTTGCTGGGGCTGTTGCCGCTGCTGGGCCTGGGTATCGATCCGATGTCGATCCTGGTGCCGTTCCTGATTTTCTCCATCGGCGTGTCCCATGCGGTGCAGATGACCAACGCCTGGAAGCAAGACGTGCTGGCCGGTAATACGTCGAAGGAAGCGGCGCGCTCGGCGTTCTGCAAGATATTCATCCCCGGTTCCCTGGCCTTGCTGATGAACGCCCTGGGGTTCGCGGTGATCATGCTGATCGATATTCCCATCGTCCACGAACTGGGAGTGACGGCCTGCATCGGCGTGATGTTGATGATCATCACCAACAAACTGATGTTGCCGGTAATCATTTCCTACCTGCGGCTGGAACCTGCGCTATTGCGTCGGGCGCAATCGCGGCCGGCGGGCAGGCACCGCCTGTGGTGGCGCCTGTCGGCACTGGCCGAACCGGGGCCGGCCCTCGGGGCGTTCGCCATCAGTCTGCTGTTGCTGTTGGCCGGCGCCTACAAGGCGCGCGACCTGGCGGTGGGCGATATCGGCGCGGGCGCGCCGGAGCTGCGGGCCGATTCGCGCTACAACCAGGACAACGGCAAGATCATCGGCAGCTACTCCATCGGGCTCGATGTGATGTCGGTGTTCGTCCAGGTCAAGGGCGTCGAAGAAGGTTGCCTGTCGCCTGCGGTGATGCGTGCGGTGGAAGCCTTCGATTTCCGCATGCGCACGGTTTCCGGCGTACAGTCGATCCAGAGCGTGGCGGACATGGGCAAGCGGGTGATCGCCGGCAATAACGAAGGCAATCCGCGCTGGGCGGCGATTCCGGGATCGCCCCGTGGCCTGAGTCAGGGCGCGCGGGCCTATATGCCGGACGATGGACTGGTCACCGACGGCTGCCAGCAGATGCAGATCCTGGTGTTCCTGGCCGACCATGAAGGCAGCACCGTCAGCCATGCGATCGCGCAAGCCAGGCGGATCATTGCCGAAGTCAGCTCGCCGCAAGTCGAGTTTCTCCTGGCCGGTGGCAACGTCGGGGTGATGGCGGCCTCCAATGAGGCGGTCAAGCGCGCCGAAGTGATCATGCTCGGGGCACTATTCGGATCGGTGGCATTGTTTTGCTGGCTGACCTTCTTGTCGATCCGCGCTGTGCTGTGCATTCTGGTGCCGCTGGCGATTGTCGCGATCCTCTGTAACGCACTGATGACCCTGCTCGGTATCGGCCTCAAAGTCGCCACCTTGCCGGTGATGGCGCTGGGGGTGGGGGTGGGTGTCGATTACGGCATTTACCTGTACGAGCGTATCCAGCACGAAATGCTGCGCGGATCCAGCTTGCGCGAGGCGTTCTACCAGGCCATGTGCCAACGCGGTACTGCCGCGGTGTTCACTGCCGTGACCATGTCGATTGGCGTCTGCACCTGGGCGTTCGCACCGCTGAAGTTCCAGGCTGACATGGGGGTGTTGCTGTCGTTCATGTTTCTGGTCAACGTACTGGGGGCGATTTTCCTCCTGCCGGCATTGGCCGCCTGGTTCAATCGCGGGCGACCGTTGGTCACCTGTCGGGTACGTACACCTGCACCAGCACAAGGGCAGTTCCGCCTGAAAAACAGCCCGGCTGCGCGTGATACCGCTAGCGAAAAATAATCCTGCCGGGCCAATTGCGGAGTCCGCAGGCGATAGGGAAACTGGCAGGCAAGTAGCCGTCGAGAGGGGGGGGAACCCTGGGTTCCCCCGGCCGAAATTATAAAAATAACAAGGGAAGGGCGCAGTCCTTACCCGAGCGAGATAAGACTATGCAAAATGCTGTCTTGACCCATGAAGCCCTGGCCAGCCTTGGCCTCGACCTCACGTGCTACAACCAGCTGGTGGGCGAAATCTACGAAGGCGCCCTCGATCCGAAACTGATGGCCCACGCCCTCAGAAGCTTTCTCAAGCTCTACGATGCCAACTTTGTCACCCTGATTCTGCGGGTACCGGACCAACCCGATACGGGCGTGATGATCATCGTCGGCGACATCGAGGGTGCCGGTGATGTCTGCTACATGACCTACCCGCAAACCAATTCGCCTTTCTCCAACCAGCCGCTGGACAGTGTGTTCACCGTCGATGACATCATGAGCTCCACGGAATGGGAACACAGCGCCTACTTCAAGGCGTTCTGCGGTCCCAATGATGTGTATCACGTGATGTGCGCGGACATTTCCACCCCGGACGGCGGCAAGCTGCGCTTTCGCGTCACCCGCCCCAAGCGGGCCCCCAACTTCTCTGCCCACGACCGGGCGGTGTGTGCCAGTTTCCTGCCACACCTGCGGCGTGCCTCGCAGTTGCATAACCTGCTGGACCGCAGCGAATCGCTGAGCGAGTTGTACTCCCAGGCCATCAGCCGGTTATCGGTGGCGACCCTGGTGCTCGACGAGAGCGGCAGCGTGTTGCAGATCAATCCCGTGGCCCAGGAAATCCTCGCCCGTTCCGATGGCCTGAAACTGGTGGGCGGGCGCCTGGAGGCAACGTATCCCAGCGACAACCGTGAGCTGCAGCGCCTTATTCGCGGCGCGTTCTGCCCGGATGCGCCGAAAAGCGCCGAGGCCATGTCGGTGACGCGGCCCTCGGGGCTGGTCAACCTCGGCGTGGTGGTCGAATCGATTCCGTCCCTGGATTGGGCCGAGGAGAAGGGCCAGCCGGCGGCGCTGGTGTACATCCGCGATGCGTCCAGCAAGTCCCTGGCCAGCGAAGTGGTGACCAAGCAGCTGTTCAACCTGACCAAGGCCGAAACCGCCCTGGCCATGGAACTGGCCAACGGCTTGTCCCTGGAGGAAGCTGCCGAGGTCCTGAATATCCGGCGCAACACCGCGCGGGCGCACTTGCGCTCGATCTTCTCCAAGACCGGCGTGCGACGCCAGACTGAACTGGTGCGCATCATGCTCAACAGCGTGGTGGCCCTGGGCAAGCCGCAACTGGCGTTGAAAGTGGCCGAGAAAATCAAGGTGCCGCCGCTGCAACTGGCCGTGCCGATCTATCGTCAGGCCTGATCCTGCAGGCCCGCCGCCGGGCCATCCGCTGCCCGGCGGCGGGGCCATTGACGCAGCGCATTTTTAGTCCGCACGGACGATGCCGTCCCGTGATCGCCCTGTCGATACTGGGCGGACCTATCACGGAGAACCACCATGCCAATTACAGCCATCACCGGCAGTGCCTCGGGAATCGGGGCCGCCGTATCCGCCGCCATGCGCGCCGCCGGACACCAGGTCATCGGTATCGATCGCAGCAACGCCGAAGTGATCGCCGACCTGTCCACTGCTCAAGGACGTGACACCGCCATCGGGCAAGTGCTTGAACTCAGCGGCGGGGTCCTCGACGGGTTGATCTGCTGCGCCGGGGTCGGTGTCACGGCGCCAAGCTGCGGTCTGGTCCTTGCGGTCAACTACTTCGGCGTCAGCCAGTTGCTCGATGGCCTGCAGGGGGCGTTGGCCAGGGGCCAACAACCGGCAGCGCTGGTGATCGGCTCGGTGGCGGCGACTCATTCAGGGCCCGAGGGCCAACCGATGATTGAAGCGATGATCGCTGGCGATGAGGCCCGGGCGCTGGAATTGGCCAACAGCCTCGGCCAGCCTCACGTTGCCTATGCCGCCTCCAAATACGCCATCAGTCAGCATGTCCGCAGCCTGGCTGTGAGCTGGGGCAAACAGGGCATGCGCTTGAACGTGGTGGCGCCGGGTGCGGTAGAAACCCCACTGCACCAGGCCTCGCTGGACGATGCGCGCTTCGGCAAGTCGACTCGAGAATTCGTTGCACCCCTGGGTCGCGCCGGGCAACCTGCGGAAATCGCCGCGGCGGTCGCGTTCCTGCAATCGCCGCAGGCTTCGTTTATTCATGGCAGCGTGCTGTTCGTCGATGGCGGCATGGACGCCATGGTCCGCGCCTCGCGTTTCTAAAAGGAGTCTGTATGAACAAAGTGGCATTCATCACCGGCGCCAGCCGTGGTATCGGCCGCGAGGCGGCGCTGGCGTTCGCCCGCGCCGGTTTCGACCTGGCGATCAGCGCCCGTACCCTCAACGAAGGTGAACAACATGAGCACGCCCTGCGCGACGCCGCCGGGGTGCCGCTGGCCGGCAGCCTCAATAGCACTGCGCAGGCGTTGCGCGAGCTCGGTTGCCGGGTGCTCGTGGTGCCAATGGACCTGCTCGACAGCGCTTCGGCCCTGAACGCCTGTCAGGCGGTGCTGGCCGAGTACGGACGCATCGACGTGCTGATCAACAACGCGATCTATCAGGGCAGCGACCTCAACGCCGGGTTCATGGACCTGCAGGCGCAGACCCTGGAGCGGATGTTCCAGGGGTACATCCTTACTCCGTTCCTGTTGACGCAGGCGGTGGCCGAACACATGGTGACGCGCGGTGGCGGGGTGGTGATCAATGTCACCTCCGGCGCCGGCGAAAGCGACCCACCAGTAGCGGCGGGCAAGGGCGGCTGGGGTTATGCCTACGGCGCGGGCAAGGCGGCGGTGTCGCGGTTGTCCGGGGTACTGGCCACGGAGTTGGGTGATCTCGGCGTTCGTGCTTACACCCTCAATCCAGGGGTGGTTACTACTGAAGCGCTCAAGGCCACGATCGGTGACAAAGGATTGATCGCTTTGCGTTCCGGCAGTGCACCGCCTCATGTGCCGGCGGCGGTGATGTTGTGGTTGGCTACTGCTGAACAGGCGCCAGGGTTTCAGCGCCGGACCATTGCGGCTCAGCCGTTTGCGTTGGAGCATGGGATTGTTGCTGATTGGCGTTAGGCCAGTGATCTACGGGTTTTACCGTGTACATATCCATTGCTGCGGTAACGGCCGCCTATGGTGTCGCCCTTACTTGTAGGAGCGAGCATGCTCGCGATGGTCGTCAACGATGACGCGGGGAGCCTGACACCCCGTGGTGCTCTCAGGTTTTTCGCGAGCATGCTCGCTCCTACAGCGGTCGCCGCGATGGGCCATCCCTGGCCCAGCGCGGCTAAACCGGCGTCCTGCCGGTTTACCCACGGAGCAATGCCTGCGTTCGGCCATCGTGGTTTAACGGGGCGCCACGATCAAAAGCAAAGCGAGGCGGCCTGACAGCCGACCTGATTTCAAGTGAACACGTTTCCCTGTAGGAGCGAGCTCGCTCGCGATGAACGTCCAGACAATGCGCTCATCCAGACAGGGCACGTTATCGTTGACGTCCATCGCGAGCAGGCTCGCTCCTACAATGGGAACGCGGACAGACCTGTAATCAGGTCGGCTGTCAGGCCGCCTCGCTTTGGCTTTTGATCTTCTTGCCCCATCGCGTCGGGCCCTGTAGGAGCGAAACCCTAAGTAGCCGTTA